>WFTO01000076.1 GCA_015485435.1 Anaerolineae bacterium
AAATGAATGGCGCCACTGGCCAATAGCCAAAGGCTCAAAACCAACACAGCAACGACGCCCGGAGGAAAAAACTGATGCAATCCCCACTGAACCATCGCCAGGACGGCGCCGATGGCCAGCCCCACCAGAGGAAACCAGCCTACCGCCCTCCCCAGGTCGGAGAGTTCGGTCTCGCGGCGCGAGATGGGCGGAAGGATGGTCAAAAATTGAAAGGCTGTGATGATAGGCGTGAGTAACGACATCGTTAAAAAGGAGCGCGTGGACGGCGTCGAGTAATCACACTGCGTTCTTTGAAATCGACGCCGTCACGCGTCATGAATGGGTGAGAATTTAGGAGGATGATTTCTTTTCGGCCACGGCGGCTTCTGCAAAGGTTGCCATTTCATCCAGCGCCTTGCAGGCGGCATCCGCCAATGAGATGCCCAATGATGCACCGGTGCCTTCACCCAAACGCAGGTCCAGGTCCAGGAGGGGCGAGAGCTCCAGCCATTCGAGCATGATGCGATGCCCTTGTTCTTGTGATTGGTGGCTGGCGATAAGATAAGGGCGGATGGCCGGGGCCAGACTGGCCGCGATCATGGCGGCTGCTGTGGAAATAAAACCGTCCACCATGATGGGGATGCGATTGGCCGCAGCGGCCAACATGGCGCCTGCCAGCCCGCCGATCTCGAATCCACCCACTTTTGCCAGGACATCAAGAGCGTCTTCGGGATTGGGCTGATTTACGTCTAGGGCGCGACGGACCACATTGATTTTGTGTTGCACGCCTGCATCATCGAGCCCCGTACCGCGACCAACGATCTTCTCCGGGGCTCGGCCTGTAAGCACTGCGGCAATGGCAGCAGATGGCGTGGTGTTGCCAATGCCCATGTCGCCTGTCCCCAGGATGTCGATGCCTTTAGACAGCTGTTCCTGAATGACTTCGGCGCCTGCCAATAAGGCTTGCTCCGCCTGGTCGCGTGACATTGCCGGGCCCCTGGCAATATTGTCAGTGCCATAAGCCACCTTTTTGACAATGAGCTCTGGGTGCGGGGGAAGATCCACGGCGACGCCCATATCAACGACCTCAACGCGAGCGCCGACATGACGGGCCAACACATTGATGGCCGCGCCGCCATGTAAGAAATTGAGCACCATTTGCGGCGTCACTTCTTGCGGAAAAGCGCTGACCCCTTCCGCAACGACCCCGTGATCGCCCGCCATCACAGCGATAACTTTATGTCGAAGACCTGGACGGGGCTTGGCGGTGATACCTGCAATCTGGATGGAGAGCGCTTCTAATCGTCCCAGGCTTCCCTGTGGTTTTGTGAGTTGATCCTGTCGTTCTCTTGCCGCGGCCATGGCTGCGGAATCAGGTGGTTGAATCTGGATGATAAGTTCTTGGAGGGTCATTGTGCAATCATCCTTTTGTTGAGTGAGGGGCTTACGCCCGGCGAAAAAAGAAAGTGTATGGAGTGTATCGCAGGCTGAAAAAATCAGGGAGCATATGACATAGCGGTTTTGCAACGTCGATTGTTGCACGGGGTTTTGTAATTGCTTTGAAAATAAGAGTTGGAGGGCGCAGATGACGCAGATTGAAACAGTGGATGAACGCAAGCGTAAGCAGTTACTTTTTTCTTTATCTGCGTGAATTCATTCGTATCTACGTCGACAGCACTCTCGAAATGGGATACGGGTAAGCGAGTGTTGAGCGTGCATCTGAACGATGCTCGGAGTGTCGACCTGAATCCAAATGTGGTAATAAAACGTGAAGACCATGTTCATACACACTCCCTTCTTGCTCGGTTGAACGCGTTCCATAGTGCCGGAAAGCAATACGGAGTGCATTGCGCTTTTGGCGAGGTTGTGAGAGAAAAGGATACATCGGATGGTGGAAAAGGAGCAAAAAAGCGAGGTGGACGGTTGCTTTCCCCATGCTCCTGATCTATACTGCCTGCATGGATGAAAAACAATTTTTTGCAAGAATTCAACAAAATCAGCGCCCTCTGGTGGTTGATGTCTGGGCCCCCTGGTGCGGCCCTTGTCGTCGCATGGAGCCTCTCTTTGCAGAGATGCAAGAGCGCTACGAAGGCAGGGTGGATGTGCTCAAAGTGAACGCCGATGAGTCCCAATCCCTTGTAAAGCAATTGGGGGTCTTGGGCATTCCAACGACCATTGTGTATCGACATGGTCAGGAGATCGGTCGGCGTACTGGGGCGATGAGCCGCGCAGACCTGCAAGGCTTGTTCGAGGCGGCTTTGAGTGAGGATGTCGTGCGGATTCCTGCG
>WFTO01000077.1 GCA_015485435.1 Anaerolineae bacterium
CAACGAAGCCGCGGACAAGATGGGCGTTGACGTCATGCGCTGGTTGTATTGCAATCATAAGCCCGAAAATAACCTGCGCTTCGGCTATCATCGGGCCGACGAGGTGCGCCGACGCTTCCTCATCCCCTTGTGGAATGTCTACAACTTCCTGGTTACCTACGCCCGCCTGGACGGTTGGACGCCTGACCCTCCCGCCTTCGATCCCGCCCATCCCGAAGGCCCCACTCCCGCGGTTAGCAATCCCCTGGATCGCTGGATCCTGGCCCGACTCAACGACGTCGTAGCCCGCACCACCGTGGCCCTGGAAAACTCCGACGCATATACTGCCACCCTGGCTTCAGAAGCATTGTTAGATGACCTGACCAACTGGTACGTGCGTCGTAGCCGTCGACGCTTCTGGAAGGGCGAACATGACCAGGATAAAAAAGATGCCTACGCCACGCTCTATCATGTCCTGGTGAAATTTTTGCGCATGCTGGCGCCATTTACACCTTTCGTTACCGAGGTCATGTATCAAAACCTCGTGCGCAGTGTATTCGACAACGCCCTCGAAAGCGTTCACCACACCGACTGGCCCCAAGCGGATGAGTCCTCCATCGATACACAGTTGCTGGACCAGATGACCTTGGCCCGACGCATGACCAGCCTGGGACTGGCCGCTCGCAGCAACGCCAATCTTCGTGTTCGACAACCCCTCCGCACCCTGTATGTCCACGTGGCCGAGGGGCGTACAGACCTGACCCCAGAGCTGCTCGACATCGTCGCGGATGAACTCAACGTCAAAGCCATTGAATTTGTCGACAATCCCGAAAGATTGGTTTCTTACCGCATCCTGCCCAACAACCGTCTGCTAGGCCCCAAATTCGGCAAGCTCTTCCCCAAAGTGCGAGCCGCCCTGGCTGCCCTGCCACCGGAAGCGGTCGTGGCCAAGGTCAATGCGGGTGACGCCATCCTCTTGGAGGTCGATGGCCAGACCATTGAGTTAAGTCCAGAGGAAGTTTTGGTGCAAACCCTGCCCGCCGAAGGCCTGGCCGTAGCTGCGGACAAAATCATCACTGTGGGCATTGACACGGAGATCACTCCCGAGCTGCGCGCTGAGGGATTGGCCCGTGAGGTGGTGCGCCGCATCCAGAACATGCGCAAAAACGCTAACTTCGACATTGCCGACCACATCCGCACCTGGTATCAGACCGAGGACGAGGAGCTGCTGACGGTCATGAAGGATTGGGGCTCGTACATTCAGGCCGAGACCCTCACCGATGAGCTCATCCCCGGAGAGCCGCCAGCGGATGCCCATGTTGAGACCCACAAGATCGACGGCAAGTCTATTCAGCTAGGGGTTCAACGAATCGCTTAAGTGTGATTCTGTGCGTTCCGTCCCGATGGCGGGGGGGGGGCGTCCTCCGCCATCGGGAGTCGTAAAATGAATGTAGTGCCGTGTCGCCCATCGCTTTGGACGTGGATGGCGCCACCAAAGCGGGCCATGATGGTCTTGACCCACCACAGGCCAAATCCCAGCTTGCCCGAACTGCGGCGAGCCGAGAAGTTGAATTGAAAAATGTGCTGATGGAGTTCAGGGGGGATGCCGGGGCCAGTATCGCTCACCGTCACCTGCACCCAGCCATCGATCTGCTCTCCGGCAATGGTAATGACCCCACCCTCGGGCATGGCGGTGATCGCGTTCTCGATCAGGTTATGGAACACCAGGGCCAGGCGTCGACGTCCGGCAATCACAGGGGGAAGCTGATCCAACCCCGCTCGTTCTATGCGGACGTTTGCCGGCGTCTGGATATCGGCCAGGGCGTGCTGCACGGCTTCAGGTATGGAGACGGCGGTCAGAGTGATGGGGCGTAAATGCGCCAGACTCTCACGCACGATCTCCAAGGCCTCCACCGCGCTGACGCGAATGGCTTCGAGGTTACGCGCCAGGTAGGGGTCTTGCGCCAACAGGGAGGCGCTTTTATCTTCGATGCCCTCGATCCGCACAGGAATGACCCCCAACTTGTTGTTGAGACGATGCAGGAGGTTTGCGGCAATATCCCCCATGGCTGCAAAGGTCTCAGCAGCCGCCCGTTGCTCGCGGGCAAGCCGCAAGGCCTCTTGGCGCAGGGCGTTTTCAGCAGCCAGCGCCGCGTGTCGCGCCAACAGGGCCAACACTTTTTTGTCCCAATCGGAAGCCGGCAATGGTGACGCCGCTGTGCCAAAGATGGCCAATGCGCCGACCGGTCTTGTTTGTTCCCCGCCCAGCATGGGAGCTATCAGCCCTTCGGTGCAATCAGGGTTGGAGAAGGAAAGACGTCTGGGAGAGCGAGTCAGGAGAGCTTCCCCGATCCCGCTGATGACTTCGGGCGCGGGGATAAAGTCACGCGGATGGGTGGCTTGCAGTGAAAGTCCCCCATCCGCCACCGTCCACAGCCCGGCCAGGGGAGCGCCCAACAATTCTCGGGCCAGCTGACTCACGCGCTGATACACAGCTGCGGGAGGATCGGAGAGCAAGCGGGCGGAGAGGTCCTGCAAGGCATCCATAAGACGGGCCTCCTGGATGGCGATCACCGCCTGGATAGCCAGCGATTGCAGCAATAAAGCATCATCATCAGAGAAGGCTCCCACTTCGGGGCTTTCGAGATTGATGACGCCCTCAAGACGGCCGCCAGCGCCTATTAGCGGCGTCACCAACTCCGATCGCATTCGGAAGTCATAATCCAAGGGGTAGTAGAGATCTGACCAGGGCGAGGCTTGCACGTCCGCAATGCACAGGGTTTTACGCTGTACGGCGGCCAGCCCTGTGATGCTGGTTTCATCGAGAGGGAGGGCCTCGGTGGCAGGGTGGCCCAGATCATCTCCGGCGAACGCGCGCGTCACCAACCGCCCATTGCCATCGACCAGACGAAAAATGCCATACCGAGCGCCCGTGACCTCCAAAGCCATTTGCAAGATAGCCTCTAAGGTCTCTTCCAGGCCCAGGCGGGACGAAATCAGCATGTCGGCGCGACGCAAGCGCTCCAGCTCTTCTTCTTTGCGGTGAAGGCTCTGTTGCATGCGAGCTGCATCTTGCACGCGCGCCAAAGCCGCGGCTGCATGTATGGCCACGTTTTCAAGCATAGCCAGCTCTGTCATCGTCAGCTCTCGGCCCGATGGCGGCGTCACCGCCAGGGTAAGATTGCCCGTCAGGGGGAAACGCATCGCGAGGGGAGGCGCCTGTTCGGGCGGCAGGATGCTCACTTGTGTCCTGTCGGGGAGCAGCCCGGCGATGCACGCGGCCATCCGCGCCCGCGCTTCCTGAACGGCCAAACGCCGGCCCTCCCCCAACGCGCTGATCTCGCGAACCACGCGGTTGAGATCAAAAAGGGCGGAAAGTTTTGGGCTCGAAGTCATCTTCTCAAGATACCAACGTAGTGTGCAATCTCGGTTCCTCACGGAGGAAAGCTTGAACCACCGAGTGGATCATAGCATAGCACGTCCGCGACGTTTGGAAAACTGACACGCATGGTGAGATGACATTCGTCGCCCTTCTCAAAGGCCATGAGAACCTATGAAAGCGCCGCACATACGGAAGCCATGTGAACAGAAAAGGACGCCCGACGGTCGGGCGTCCTTTCGGAATTGAGAGGAGAAGATCATGCGTTGTAGTAAAGCAGGAATTCATATGGATGCGGTCGCAGACTGACTGGCCCTACTTCCTCTTCATATTTATAGGTGATGTAAGCCTCTAACAGGTCTTCGGTAAACACGCCGCCCTTCAGCAAGAAGTCGTGATCGGCTTCCAAAGCTTCCAGGGCTTCGTTCAATTTGGCCACAGTGAGCTCTACCTGATCGATATTTTCCTCTTCGAACAAGTCGATTTCAGCCGGATCTCCCGGATCGATCTGGTTTTCGATGCCGTCCAGCCCAGCCATCAACATAGCGGCAAAGGCCAGATAGGGGTTGGCTGTGGGGTCAGGGCTGCGGAATTCCACACGTTTGGCTTTGGGAGACTGAGAGTACATGGGAATCCGGCAAGCGGCAGAGCGATTCCGAGCCGAATAGGCGATCACCACAGGCGCCTCATAGCCAGGCACCAGGCGACGATAGGAGTTGGTCGTTGGCGCAACCAGCGCAAGCAGGGCATTGATGTGCTTGAGAATGCCGCCGATATACCACAGAGCCATCTGACTGAGGCCTGCATAGCCATCACCAGCAAACAGGGGCTTGCCATCTTTCCATAGGCTCTGATGCGTGTGCATCCCCGATCCATTATCGGCGTAGATCGGCTTGGGCATGAAGGTGACGGTCTTACCGGCCTTGCGAGCCACATTTTTGACAATGTATTTGTATAGCTGGACGTTATCGGCCATGGTCACCAGCTCATCAAAACGCATATCGATCTCGCACTGGCCCGCGGTGCCTACCTCGTGGTGATGGATCTCCACATCGATGCCCGCGGCAATCAACGTGCGCACCATCTCAGAACGCAGATCCTGGAGGGTATCCAACGGAGGAACCGGGAAATAGCCGCGCTTATGAGGGATGGAATGCCCGAAACCAAAAATGCCGTTGTTCCATGGGCCCTCAACACTATCGATTTGATAGGCCGAAGAATACTCACCCGCTGAATACATGACCTGATCAAAGATGAAAAATTCCGCTTCAGGGCCAAAGAAGGCCGTATCCGCCACGCCGGTCGACCGCATGTACTCCACCGCTTTGCGGGCGACATACCGGGGATCGCGGCTATAGGGCTGCCTCGTAATCGGATCGTAAACATCGCACGTCAGACTGAGCGTGGGCATCTCTGCGACAGGATCGACAATGGCCGTGTTGGGATCCGCCAGCAAGATCATGTCGCTATTTTCGATACTCTGAAATCCTCGAATCGAGGAGCCATCAAATCCCATGCCTTCCTCAAAAGCGAGTTCGGGACTAAAGGCCTCGATGGGCATCGAAAAATGATGCCATTGCCCGAACAGGTCCGTAAATTTCACATCGACAATTTTGAGATCGTTTTCCTTGACCAGCTTCATGACATCTTTGGGGGTAGCCATGTTGCCCTCCTGTGTTGAATAAAATGATTGTCTTGTCAAACATAATTGCTGAATCAGTATAATCGCCCACTCATTCATTG
>WFTO01000078.1 GCA_015485435.1 Anaerolineae bacterium
AATATGGCCTCTGTCAATGAACTGGTGAGAGGGAAAGTCGTTTTGGTCACAGGTGCAGGGGGGTCCATTGGTTCTGAATTATGCCGTCAAATATCGAAGGCGCAACCAGAAAAGTTGATATTGCTTGGCCATGGCGAGAACAGCATTTTTGAAATCCAAAATGAACTGAGGGATGAATTTCGGGATGGACGTATTCAGGTTGAGAGTATTGTGCCTGTGATTGCAGATGTACGTGATTGGCCACGTTTGAGGCAAATCTTTGCGTTGTATCATCCCCATGTAGTCTTTCATGCTGCTGCACATAAACACGTGCCATTGATGGAAGCCAATCCCATTGATGCGATGACCAATAATATTTTAGGTACGCATTTTCTTTTGGAAATATGCC
The DNA here is from genome assembly GCA_015485435.1 of Anaerolineae bacterium. GTDB lineage: Bacteria > Chloroflexota > Anaerolineae > J102 > J102 > M2005. The sequence continues at coordinate 389 of WFTO01000078.1, forward strand.
AGCATTATCAGGTTGAACGGTTTGTGTTGATCTCTACGGACAAAGCAGTAAATCCTGTCAACGTGATGGGCGTGACCAAACGTGTAGCAGAATTATTGGTGCTGGATGCGGCACAACGCAGCGGGCGTCCCTACGTGGCTGTGCGATTTGGGAATGTTTTGGGTAGCCGTGGCAGTGTCGTTCCGTTCTTTAAAAAGCAGATCGATGCTGGTGGTCCTGTAACAGTAACTCATCCCGAAGTGGCCCGCTATTTTATGACCATACCTGAAGCTGTGCAATTGGTGTTGCAAGCCGCTACGTTGGGCAAAAACGGAGATATTTTTATGTTGGAAATGGGGGAGCCGGTGAAAATTGTCGATCTGGCTCGTGATCTAATTCGTCTATCGGGTCTTAAGCCAGACGAGGATATAAAAATCATTTTCACAGGCTTACGTCCGGGAGAAAAATTAAAGGAGGAACTATTCCAGTCGCATGAAATCCATACTCCAACAGAACACAAAAAAATTCTTCGAATTACGGTGCATACCACTTACCCCCAAAGCCTTAGAAGGTCTATGGATGTTTTATATGATTTGACTCGGGTTGGTCGAGTAAGGGATGCACTATCCTTAATTGCCAGTCTTGTACCAGAATATCGCCCTCCAAGGGGCATCAAGCCAGTTTCTTTCGATGAACTAGAAAGTTCTGCCGATAATATGGATTCGCCCATACCCATCCACGCCCGCTGGTATTGACTTTTTCTCCAGCAATGCCCTATCCTTATTGATACACAAAGTATTTCACCCCGAATTTTCGGGGTTTTCTTTTCTAGAAGGACGTATGCGTCTGATCCGTTCCCCTTGGGGTTTTGGTCTTCTTATCCTGCCTCCCATCCCTGCGTTATTTTTTCGCACGCATATCCCCACCTGGGGACTATGGCTGGCATTGGGATGGGCCTTGTTGCTATATCTTTTGCGTAGTTTGGCGCTAAAACGGTGGCTTAGTCACACTCCCGCAGATATGCTTTTATGGGGGCTGTTGCTATTGCTTCCCCTTGGGCTCTGGGCGACGCCCGCACCAGAGATAACTCTTTCCCGCACATACGCACTGATTGCAAATATCCTGCTTTTCTATGCTCTCGCTGTGCAATCTGAGAATCGCGCCTTGCAGTGGGTAGGATGGGGGTTCTTATTAGGGGGGCTCCTGTTCCTGGCCGCTGTGATCCCTGGCACCAATTTTTATCCGTTACAAAAGATGCCATTTATCAATCGATCCTTCTACGACGTATTGCCGGCGGGATTGCGTTTGCCCGGAGACGACAATGGATTTAATCCCAATATGACCGGAGGGCTATTGGCGATGTTTTTGCCTCCTGCCTTGGCGTTGACCTGGCGTAGCCAACATCGCATGCAACGTCTCCTGGCGCTCATCACTTTCCTTGCCATATCTGCCGGATTGCTACTTACCCAATCGCGAGGAGCGATCCTGGGCGCTCTTGTCGCCCTGGCGCTGGTGACGGCGCTATTGAGCCCTAAGATGCGTTTGGCGTGGTGGCTCATCGGGATCGTTGGCCTGGCACTCGCCGCAGTCAAAGGGAATGACCTGTTGCAGACGTTTATGACCGCCGACGCCAGTCGCAGCAGCGTGTATTCTTTGGCTCAACGCATGGAGCTATGGGAACGGGCGTTAAATATTGGTGCTGATTTTTCATTCACGGGCATAGGTATGGGCAGTTTCCCCGAAGTGTTGCCGCTTCTTTATCCAACGTTTTTGGTGACTGTTACTGCTGACGTACCCCACGCCCATAACCTCTATTTCCAAACACTAGTAGAAATGGGCATCCCCGGACTGCTTCTATCGTTGGCCTTCTATATGATCCTGGCATCGGTGTTGGTGCGGCGCATACGGCTTAACGATGGCGGCAATCAGGTCATGGCTGTGGGGTTATTGGGATCATTGGTGGCTTTTCTCGTTCACGGCATTGTTGATGTCCCTAGCTATTCCCCTCTTTCCGCTATGGTCATTTGGGGGATGTTTGGATTGATGATGGCGGTGGGCATGGAGAGGGATCGGATGCCCACGCAGGAGGTGAAGGCGTGATCGATTGGTATGACCTCTTCGCCAATGCCCTATGGATCGTCGGATTGGCGGGGCTATTGGCTCTTGTAAGCTGGAATGTGTATGCGGCCTCCCTGTCAGGTCGCAATCTGCGGGCACAATGGCAACGGCCAACCAGCACCATCGCCTTCTCCTTGGCTATGATGTTGGTTGCTGTGGGGCTAGCGTTTCAGTCCAACACACCTCCCTGGCTTTTGCTCCTTTGGCTCTTTTTCGCAGGCGCTTTTCCCCTGTCGGCCTGGTTGGCGAATCGTCAACGAATCAGGCGGCCGATGAATATGAAAGCGTGGTTACGCACGCAATTGACCGGAACTTGCGCTGCAGCCATCGGACTGATTGCGTTGGGCGTGCTGATGGGGGCCATGTATGCCGTGACCATTCGTCCCTGGATGCAGCCCGATGAACCCAGACATTACGAAGTAGTCATGCATAATGCCCGTTTAGGGCGCCCGGGGGCAGGCTATGGCGATGTGAATCTCGCCTGGGAGAGAGAATTGATCGTCGATATGGAGGCCCAGAGCTTTTGGTGGTATGGGTATTCCGTGATTGGTTGGGATCCCAACAACTTACCCGCCTCCTTTGAAGAGATCTGGGAGCCGCGCTATTCGCGAGCTTTTTTCCAATTGCCCCTTTACTATGATCTCGCTGGTTTGCTGCTTCACACCTGGGGAGACACGCTTACTCTCTCCGAATCGGTGATCGCCTTACGCTTTTTCGGACTTGTATGGCTGGCGTTGAGTCTGGGCGGCATCTATGCCATTGGCAGAGAGCTCTTTCCGCAACGGCCCGAGATCGCCCTGGCCGCGTTGGCGTTCGCCGCCTTATGGCCCTCTCATCTTGCAGCCAACGCGGCGGTGAACAACGATCCCATGGCCGAGGCCCTGGTGGTTTGGACGACATTGTTTGCACTGCGCGTCTTACGTCGGGGCCCCTCTCTGAAAACACTGACCTGGTTTTTCCTGATGTTGATTTTGACCCTTTACACCAAACGCACAGGCTTCAGTGTACTGGTCTTGCTGTTGGCCTTGCCATTCTGGGGGGTGTTGCAGATGCAGCAATCCCACACGCGGCGAGCGCGCACCCTCGGTTTGACCATGTTGGTGGGGGGCGTCCTGGCGATCCCAATACTTCTCTATGTCGTGCAGGCGACAGGAC
>WFTO01000079.1 GCA_015485435.1 Anaerolineae bacterium
TGCTTGCACTCCTATTTTACAACGTTCTCGTAGGTGTGTTTCTTTCATCTGATAACTCCGAATTCACGTTAATTTAGCAAGCCTGCTTGCACTCTGTTGCCAATTTTCATCAGTATCGGCGAGGACAAACCCGCAGTTGACCTGTTGTGGAAGTGGGTGATGGCCGACGGACAACACATCGTCTATCATTCATCATCCATGCTTCGGTATCGCCCGTAGCACCTGATTCGATAGCAAGGCTCGGTCGGACCATTGAGAGCCGGAACGCCAGAGTTCAGTTCGTTGCAGAGCGGGTGGTTACTCATCACTGAATACAATCACATGTTGGCGAGTAGGACCAAACATTCCAAAATGTCGGTGAAATTCAATGTCATCACTAAAACTGCGCCCGGTGATGATCAATGTGGAACCACCATCATCGGAACGATGCATTTGCCAGTCTGCGCGCCAGCTCGCCAAATCAGGAAATAGTCGGGATGCGGGCAGCAATACGACGTGGTCCATGGTCATTAATGCCGGAAACCAGGATTGCCCGGGCACTGAGCGCAAGACCAGGGACCCCGTATCCGCTAATGCGGCATCTGCTGAGGTCAAGCCCACCATCCATTCTGGATTCAGCTTCTCTTCCTGGAGGGTCACCAATTTGAATCCCAAATCGTTGAATGCCTCTGCCAAGCCTTCGAGGGGCAGGGCGTGCTGCTTCCAGGAGAGCACTTTGTGTCGATTCAAGGATTGGAGGTAGCTCAGCAACGCCAGACGAGCCGCGATTGGATTGTCCGCCAATTCCCAGGTGACGCCTAAATGGTCCAGATTTTTCAGAAATGTGGTGATCAGAGGGGCAAAGGGCATGGGTATCTATTTGGGGGAGGAATCGTGTTTAGTGGCGTTGCGCCAGAATGGACGAAAAAGGGAAGGCGCGGTGATGAGTCGTTGCCAGAGAGCGTAGAATCGACGTTCTTTATGGATGGAGGCTGTTTGGGCGAGGCGACGCCGATGAGATTGTTGGAGTTTTTGGAAATCAATGTCCAATGGGCATGCGTCTTGACATAAGTTTGATCCGTCACATAAGAAAGCCTGATGCTGCCCCAATTCTGGTTTTAGCAAGATAGGGTTTATCAAGGTGCCGAAGGGGCCTGTATAGGGCGCATACGCGTACCCCGCATGGCCTATCTGTTGATATACGGGGCACACTGTATGGCAGGCGCCGCAATGGATACAGCGTAGCGCTTCCTGAAATCCTTCTTCGATGATCGCACTTCGAAAGTGGTCTATCAGGATGAGATGGATGGATCGAGGACCGGGGGTGTTTGATGGAGCCGGTTTTTGTAAATAGGTCAGAAAGACGGGAAGTGGTCTTCCCCAGGCGCTAAGGGAGAAAACGCGAATGAGGATCTCGAGATCGACCATATCTGCCACCATCTGGTCGATGCTGAGGAGTAAGATGAGATGAGGGACCATGGCGGTGATACTGGCGTGATGGCCATCGTTGTCCAACATTACAAACATCCCTTCATCGACCGTGGCAAAGTGTACGCCCAGGATGGCAGCATCGGCCTGGAACAATTTTCGGCGTAGGGGGAGCCGCACGTTGCTGGCGAGATGGTCGGGATCGAAGGTTCTGGGAATGCGCCACTTGGATTCAAGGGTTTGACTGATTTGCTCAACGGCCAGATGGCCGACAGGCCAAATGGGATGTCCTGAGTGCGTTTCAGCAAGCTGGGCCAGATGATCGCCGGGATGCAGAGGAGTGAGAGGGAGTAGATTGGCCCGGGCCGCTTGGTCCACCATGATTTCATCAAGTAGGGGGTGGTGATTGTGCACCGGGGCGGTAGCGTTTAGTTCACGCAATGTTTGTACGATGATCTGATTGGCCTGTTGGACGTTGTCGGCTCGGTTCACCGTGACGCCATGCGCCCTGACTACCGTTTCCAGTTGGGCAAGGTAACCGGGCAAGTCGGCAAGGATCCGGTCTCGGGCTTGAATGGCGCGTTCTTTGAGCTCGGTGGCATCGGGAGTTTGCGCCCAGGCTTTTTGCCGTTGCTCTGTCGCCAGGCTGCACATGCGTCGTAAGGTGAATCGGGCGCGAGGGTCTAGAAGGTTCATGAGAGTGTATTGTTCACAGCCCTGTCCTTTTGTCAAGTTCTGTAATATTTTGCAACTTGCTTATGTATCCGACTTCGCGCTACAGAAACTCGTCAACCTGTGCTGGCGCCCCGGGCCGTTTGCAGGTGTCAGGTCGCAGGTAGCACAAGTCTTCTTGGCAAAATGACCTGCAAACCTGCCTCCTGCTGCTGTTACCCAAGATGCCAGGCTGTGTTACCATGAAATGAGAGAATGACGTTAGCAGTGACCATATTTTTTCGATAGGACGATTTGTCATCAATTCGTTCAGGTCTCGTCATGAAATCAGAACCATTTCGTCAGGCAAGGGCTTGTTTTTTCAGGTAAACTGGATCTAAGCCTGGGTGGTTCACGAGGCTCCACCCCTTCTCTTTGTGGCACTTCTCAAGCGAAGTTCATCGCCGACCGATGCCCTTCCATGATTGGTTGCCCTGCATAGTTTTCGTTGCTTTCACATCCTCTTCTTCACGCGCCGAGACAGATGCTCCAGCAGCCGATGGTTGCTGCTAGTGTTCTTTTCGACAACCCAGCACGTTGATGCGCGTTTGTGGACGTCATGAAGCAAACCATTGAGCTGAGGAGGCACGTCATTTTACTCGCGCCAGATGTCTTGTTGTTTCTGGTTGGCGCAGTGCTGCTTTTGGAGATTCCATGGATCGCCCGGCAACTGCCAGGCGAAAGAGTCTTGTTATTGCAAACTCTATGTGAGGGTTTGGGATTGCTGTTGATCCTCACGGGCATCATCCATGGTGTGTGCTGGTTGGGATTCCGTGTGATCATCCATCCCCATGAGATTGTCGTTCGCCGATGCTGGTTTCTGCAAAAGCGATTGGATCGGATACAGAGGCTCAATGTACAACTCATGCAAAGCCGATGGGAGGAGCGTCTTGATAAAGGGACGTTGGTGTTATACGCCCCTGCTGGAGATATCATCACATTGCCACATCTGGCGCATGTGAGTCAATTATCCCCGAGCATGCTTTCTGAATCGTCGGTTTAGCCGCGTATGAAGGCGCCACGGGCGCGTCAGTCATGGCGACAGAACGTCTTCATGCGGCGTTAAAGAGGGTCTTCCCCCACCAGGAGTTCGTACAACTCCGCCAGTTCTTCTTCGGAATAAAAATGAATGACAATCCGTCCCCCTTTACGGGTGCGAAACAGGTTTACTTTCGTCCCCAGCCGCGCCCGAAGACGGTCCTCCAGCGCTTTGGTTTCGGGGCTGGCGTTCAGGTCGTCGTCAGGCGAAGGATTGGAAGGCGCGGGGGCGTTTAACCGTCGCACCAGCTCCTCGGTTTGTCGCACCGAGAGCCCGCGATCGATGATGAGTTTCATGGCTTCCACCATGGTTTGCTTGTCTGTCAGTCCCAACAATGCACGAGCATGCCCCTCGCGGATCTGTCCCTCAAGCACGGCGTGTTTGACTTCGTCGGGAAGTTGTAGGAGCCGAATGGTGTTGGCGACCGCCACCCGACTTTTCCCTACACGTTCTGCCACCTGACCCTGGGTCAGGCCGAATTCCTGGATCAACGTTTCATAGGCGACGGCTTCTTCCAGGGGGTTCAAATCGGCCCGTTGCACGTTTTCGACCAAGGCCAGCTCCAACATGGCCTGCGGCGTGGCGTCTTTAATGATGACCGGCACCTGTTTGAGTCCTGCCAGTTTCGAGGCGCGCCATCGTCGTTCTCCCGCGATGATGGTGTAGGGCGTGGGCGCGTCCGCTGAGGCTCTGGTGACGATGATTGGCTGGATGAGGCCATGTTCTTTGATGGAGGCCGCCAGTTCGGCCAATGCTTCGGGAGCGAAGGATTGGCGAGGTTGATTGGGATTGGGACTGATCTCATCCAGAGAGAGCAAATGGACGCCAGTTGCAGGACCTTCACTTTCGGGCTCGACGGGCGGAGTGGCTGGAATCAAACTGCTCAGACCGCGTCCTAGACCTCTTCGTGGGCTCATGAGGCTGCTCCTTGAGATGATGGGGCGATGACGCCATCGCGTATCAACAACTCTTCGGCCAACTGCTGATAGGCTTGGGCCCCTGCGGAATTGGGCGCGTAGGTGTTGATCGGTTCGCCATAACTCGGGGCTTCGCCCAGTCGCACATTGCGAGGGATGACGGTGTTGAAGACCAGATTGTCGAAGTATTTACGGATTTCTTCTTCGACCTGACGACTTAATTTGTTGCGGGCGTCGACCATCGTGACCAATATGCCAACAATGCGCAAGGTCGGATTAAGGCCGCGCCTCACTTTCTCGATGGTGGAAAGCAGTTGTCCTAATCCTTCCAGGGCAAGATATTCGCTTTGGACGGGAATGAGCACGCCTTGTGCGGCGGTCATGGCATTGACGGTGATCAATCCCAAGCTAGGGGGGCTGTCGATAAGGATGTAGTCGTAGCGATGAAGGGTGGGGGTCAACGCGTCGCGAAGCAAGAAACTGCGTCGATATGGGTCTCTGATGGTTTCAACGGCCTCGGTTTCCAGGGCGGCCATGGCATGAGAGCTGGGCACAATATCTAGGCGCATGCGGCTTGTGAGTGTGATTACATCTGCCAGGTCCGATTCACCGCTGAAGACATCGTATATTGAGCGCGGCAATTGACTTGCGCCCAGGCCCAGCGAGCTGGTCGCATTGGCTTGCGGATCGATATCCACGATGAGGACGCGTTGTCCGGCTGCGGCCAGGTACGCGCCGAGGTTGACGGCGGTAGTGGTTTTGCCCACGCCGCCTTTTTGGTTGGCGATCGCGTAAATTCGGGTCATGGTCCTGAATGCGCCTCGATGTAAGATTCGACCTGAAATCGATATGGGATCCCGCCTAAGCCGATGGCTTCAATGCTTAGGCTGGCGGTAACATTGGCGAAATAGGCAGCCTGACGAGGCGAGCTGCCTTGCATCAATTCTACGAGAAAGGCGGCGGCAAAGGTGTCGCCCGCTCCTGTGGCGTCGATCTCGCGCGCCGGACGGGTGTGGATCTGACAGCGCTGGCCACGGTCATACAGCACGCACCCTTTCGCCGCCCGCGTGATGGCGACCACGGGGACCGAGTCAATGATGGTGGGGAGGATGCTTAAGTCGCCCACCAGGTCTTGATCGGAAAAGATGATGATATCTAAGTAGGGAAGAATGCGCCCCGAACTATACCAGGGAATCGGATAGACCTTGCCTTGCAGATCCCATTCTCGCATCCATCCTTGGGGCGTGGCTGCCAACGTATTGCGAGCATGCACGGCGATTGCAGGATCTACTTCCTGCGCAACGGGGGCCAGCAGCAGCACATCGGCTTCGTAGAGCTCTGGTGGGACTTCGTGTTCCATGATGGGGCCAGCTACCGCCAACACCTGTTGGATGCGAATATCTTTGTGATAGACGTTGTGGAAGGTGGTGTAGACTTGAGTAGGGAGGTTGTAGACCTGGATGCCCTCAGCTTCAAGGAAGCGCACATCATCGGGGTGTGCTCGAGTCAGGACGGTGACTTCTGCTCCCAATCGACGCGCGGTGATACCCGAATAGCTGACTGCGCCCCCGATGGTGTAACCATCCGCTGAAATATCGCGTGTGAGATGTCCGATAATAGCGATATGCACGTGAGTCGATCTCCGGGCAGGGAACGGCGCATGAAAAGCGTTTGCACGCCGATACAACTCGATTCAGGCTGAACGATGCCGGAATCGGGCCGGATGGAAATGCAACGGGGTGACGCCCTTCCTGATTATGCGACCATCCGAGTCTATCGATTGCACTGGGGTTACGTTTACAAATGGAACTGAGGAAATTGTAGCACAAAGGGTCAGTGCATCGAAAATAATCCCATGAGTGCTAGCCTGCCAGAAGTGGCGCCGATGTCGGCAATCCATTGAATGGCGTGACGGGCGCGCGCCTCATCTTCGGTAATGAACGCTTGTTGCAATGCGTGCCACGGCTGTGAAAATCGTCCGTGAGCGGCGTGCCACAACCAGGCCCGGCTGAATCGGTTGGTCTTCGATGCCGCCAGTGCAAAGATTGTTTCGCTCCAAACGCGAGCGTTTGTTTCCCCGGTCGGAGAGAGCTGTTTGGGCCCAAGCAAAAACAGTCGGGCTATGGCGCCCAATAGGACATCATCGCCCGCCGGCGTAAGCCCTGGCCCCAGGCCTGCCAACAGATCGACGCTGGCGGCGAGCAACTGGTTATCGTTGGTTTGAAGGCTTTTTGAGAGGGCGTTCATGCCGGCCTGAAGACGCACCCAGGTGGGCGCGTCCAGATCATCCATCACCGGATGGGACTGCAGGTATTGTGCTGCGGTCTTCTTTGCTTGTAGCCATGACCTGATGGGGACAGTCGATGGCATGGGGGGAAGCGTTGCATCCCAGATGCGAGGCTGTTCGCCATCCACCAGCAGCGGGCCGATCAGAAACAGAGCGCCATCCTTCAACCCCGTTATGCCCGGGCGCAGGATGGAAAAATCGACGGAACGAGCCAGTTGGATATGAAAAGGGCCATGCCCAATTTGAGGATGCGTGAACGCCAGCATCTGGCCGGTTTCTGTTTCAAGATTGAGAACGCGACGATGCACCGAAAGCACGCGCAAGGTACATTTTGGGGGCAAGGAGCGATGCAGGTACAAACTAATGCTTTGGGCAAGAACGGGTTTCATAAAATAATCATAACGTAAAGCACTTTCAAAGAAAGAATCTCAACCCTGCGGAGAACAGGTTGGTTCCATTCTTATGAACTCATCGTTTGCTGTGACGAGTTGCCCTTCGACGGCCTAACTTATTTTCTTTGTAAATTGACAAATTCCCCCTGTTTGTGATAATGTCCAGAACGTTAATTGAATACACCTTACATTCCTCGCCTATTGGTCTTTCCACCCAACCATACATTTCTAAAGGAGGAGATGTGATCATGCGTCAACACCGATTCCGCAACCTTACGTTGGTCGTGTTATTGCTGGCGGTTCTGGCTCTGATGCTGGCAGCTTGCAGCCAACCAGCGCCTACCGAAGCCCCAGCTCCGGAACCCACCAAGGCAGCGGAACAAAAACCGGCTGAGAAACCCACGGAACAGCCGGCTGAGCAACCTGCGGAGAAGGAGATTACGCTAGCGATCGAGCATTTTAGCATTATTGAAGGGACGACGTGGTCGGGAGCTCATGATAGGGCAGGTAAACGGATTGCCGAGAAGTATCCCAATGTGAAATACATTTACCGCGAGGAAGTAGGCCCTGACAGCGCTGTGCCTTTTGCCGAGGAATTGATTGCCGAAGGCGCCAACATTGTGATCGGAAACGCCGAGTTTATGGGATTGCCCTTGAAGGACATTGCCGACAAATATCCTGACGTGACTTTTGGTGCGGTGATTGCCAGTGATCTCACAACCAAGCCCAACTTTGTGCGTTTCTTCCCCCGCCAGTATCAGGCCCTGTATCTCGAGGGGCTCGTTGCAGCTGCATTGACCGAAACCGGCAACATCGGTGTTGTCTCCGCATTTCCTTCGGTTCAGGTGATTCGCCGACAGGCTGGGTTCACTCTGGGCGTGCTCGATGGCGCCAAGCTGCTGAATAAGGATGTCAACATCTACGTAAAATATGTGGGTGACTGGTACAACCCCACGGAAGAGCGCGAAATCGCCAAGACCCTTATCGATCAGTACAAGGTGGATGTGCTAACCCAGCAGTCCGACTCTGGTTCGCCTCTGGATGTCGCCTCTGAGGCTGGCATCTGGTACGTTGGCAAGGATATGGACATCGTCGGCGAGTATGGTTGGTCGACGACCGACACCGTAGCGATTTCCTTCGACACTCGTTGGGAAGTCATCTACGATCGGATGGTCCAGGCGATGATGGAAGGAAAAGCGCCTGAGACGATCATGTATCCCGGCATGGAAAGCACGTTTACGCTGGCCGATGGCACCGTGGAGCCCACGGTGGACATCATGAATGATGGCAAGGTGGGCGTTGACGCCATCAGCCCCAAAGCCAACGTGCCGCAAGAGATTGTAGACCTGGTGAAGCAGCGCCGTGAGCAAATGATGAAGGGCGAATGGGATCCCTTCACCGATCATGCGTTCATCAGCAATGGCACCGGTCTGGAACTGGAAGGACAGCCTGTTCCGGCCAAGGGCACGGAAGTGAAGCCTGCGGGTGAAGAACCCTCTGTGGAATGGCTCCTGTCGCAATTCAACTTCGATCTTGAAGGCGTGACCATCCTCGAGTAAGGAGCCTGCTGTGCATTGGGAATGGTGCACTGCACCCGCACAATCACACCGGTTCATGGAAAAAACGTGGGGGGAAGTTCAACTTCCCCCCACTTGTTGCATGAACGCCAGGAAGTGCGGTGTAGGGTTCGTATGGTGTTCGTTGCGCTGGCGCCCATCCTTAGGGCGTTGGCCTCCCCAATAACGTCTTTGCATTAGTGCGTCGTATCTGCTGACAAAACGAGGTAGCGCATGTCTAAGACCAAAGAGCAAGAGCCGATCGAACTCCACGGCGATATCTGGAAACACATCCAACCAGGTGAAGTGATTCTTGATGCCCGAGGAATTACCAAGCGGTATCCTGGGGGCGTGCTCGCCAACGATCATATCGATTTCAAAATCCGGGCCGGTGAAATCCACGCGATCCTAGGGGAAAATGGTGCAGGAAAAACCACATTGATGAGCATTTTGTTCGGACTGCTGCAGCCTGATGAAGGTGAAATTTATGTCCGGGGGTTAAAAGTTCGCTTTCGTTCTCCTGAAGATGCCATCAAAATGGGCATCGGCATGGTGCATCAGCACCGCAAGCTTGTGCCCGCCCATACCGTGCTGGAAAACATCCTGCTCGGGCACCCCAGGAGTCGCGGGGTGATCAATGTGAAAGAAGCCGAAGAGGAAGTTGTTGCCATTGCCGAACGATATGGTTTCAAGGTCGATCCGCGAGCTCGAGTTTGGCAGCTCACCGAAGGTGAGAAGCAGGTTGTCGAGATTGTGAAGGCCCTCTACCGAGGTGCCAAAATTCTGATCCTGGATGAGCCGACCTCGGCCTTAACCCCTGTCGAAACCGAACGGTTGTTGGAATCCATTGAGACGATGACCAATGAAGCTTTGGGCGTAGTGCCTTTTATTACGCACAAGCTCCCCATGGTTTTGACCATAAGTGATCATGTGACGATCTTACGACGGGGCAAGGTAGTCGATCACATCGAGACCGCGAAAGCCACAGAACAGATCCTGGCTCAAAAGATGGTGGGTAGGCCTGTCATCTTCGACCTGCAGAAACCCCCATCCCAACCTGGCGAGCCGGTTATTCAGGTGGAGAATCTCTCTGCGAAGAACAATAAAGGTGTCATCGCCTTGAAAAATGTTTCCTTCACGGTACGTGAAGGGGAAATTTTAGGGATTGCCGGAGTCGCGGGTAATGGACAGCATGAACTGGCAGAAACCATTTTTGGCATGCGTCCTGCTGAAACCGGCAAAATCATTTTCAACGGGCAGGATATTACCCAGCTCTCGATTCTGGATCGATGGAAATTGGGCATGGGATACACGCCCGCAGAACGCACCGAAGTGGGCTCCATCGGCGACTTCTCTCTGGTGGAGAACGTGGCCATGAATTACTACTTCGACAAGAGGTACAATCATTCGGGATTTCTGGATTACGGAAGATTGCGCGGTCTGACAGAACAAATCATCGAAGAGTACGACGTGGCCACGCCAGGACCCGATGTTAAAATTCAAACGTTATCGGGAGGGAACTTACAGAAGATCATCATGGGGCGCGTGCTCTCTCGCCAGCCCAAACTGGTGATCGCCAATCTGCCCGCCCAGGGCCTGGACGTCGGCGCCACTGAGTTTGTCCAACGCAAATTGTTGGAAGCGCGCTCGAATCGGGCGGCCGTCATCTTGATTTCCGAAGACTTGGATGAAATTCTTTCCCTAAGCGATTGGATTGCCCCGATGTATGAGGGCCATATTGTAGATATCATTCCTGCTGCCGAGGCAAAGAAAGACATCATCGGCGCTATGATTGCCGGATTGCATCAGGAGAATTGACCTATGACCGTGGCAGGTTATCAGATTCGACTTCAGCGAAGAGCGTCACTGCCAGGCTGGAAGGCGGCGATGTTCTCGATCTTAGCGATTCTATTCGGTTTGCTATTGTTTAGCTTCATCTTTTTACAAGCCGATCAAAGTCCCAAAGAAATTTACAAGCAAATCTTTCGTTACGCATTCTTCAATTCCTACGGCCTCAGACTCACCATCAATCGATTCATCTTCCTAGCTATGGCCTCGTATGCGTTCATTATCCCCTTCCGTGCGGGGTTATGGAATATTGGCATGCCCGGTCAGCTCTACATGGGAGCCCTGGCCGCTTTCGGAGTCGTGTACCTGTTAGGAGGCAAGACTGGGGATCTCGCTGTGGCTCAGCCGGTTGTGCTCGTTTTGATGGTGATTGCCTCCATGGTGGCCGGCGCGCTCATTGGCGGGATTGCTGGGCTGTTGAAGGGGAAATGGAACGTGAACGAAATCGTGGTCACGATGATGCTCAACTTCATCGCATTTTACTTCGTTTCGTTCATGATCAAAGATGGTGGCCCCTTCATGAATGTTGGCGGCCGAGGTGAAAGCTTCGAGCTGCCAGAGGCCGCACGCGCTCCTCTCATCGCAGGGTTCCCCTACACGTTGGTCATGGTCTTTGTGCTCATGATCGTCCTGTATGTGTTGTTCTCCCGGATGAGCCTGGGGTATCAGATCCGCGCCTTTGGCAAAAGCCCGTCCGCCGCTCGTTATGCTGGCATCAATCCCTTTAAGATTTCGGTGCTGGTGTTTATGTTGGGCGGTGCCCTTGCCGGCTTGGCCGGTTATCATTACTTCGGCGCGGTCCCTGGCGTCTACAAGATTGCCCGCACCTACGGATACTTCGGCGACCTTTCTTTCTACGGGATGATCTGCGGGCTGATTTCCTTGGGTAATCCCATCGCCACGCTCTTCATCGCGTTACTCTTTGGAGGGCTCTCCATTGGCGGCCGCTACGCTCAGGGCAAATTGCACTTAGGTTTTGGCGTCGACTACGCACTGATGGGCGTTTTGATGATCTCTCTGGTGGCTTTTCAGTTTTTCTATAATTATCAGATTACCTTTTCGAAGAAGCCAACGGGCAAGTAACGCCCATCCTGGCTCCTTTCCCATCTGAGAGACACTCGCCGATCTCCCCGCGAGAAAGGCACCCCAACGAAGTCTATTCAACCTCAACAGCTCCCCCTGATGTGCGCTTTAAAAAGGAGGACATCGATTTATGCTGGCATTTTTGATTCGAAGTCTGGAAGCAGCCATGATCTTCACCTTCGCTGGATTGGGTGAGCTTGTGGATCAGCGTTCAGGCATCTTGAATGTCGGGCTGGAAGGCATTATGCTGTTCGGCGCGACGCTCGGTTTTATCGCAGCAAAAACGACAGGGAATTACCTCATCGGCTTTCTTGTTGGCATCGGTATCGGTGCCCTTTTGGGCTTGATGCACGGATTTTTCTCGATCACGCTGGGCGTCGACCAGGTGGTCAGCGGCATGGGTATTTGGATCTTTGGCTTCGGTATGACCACTTATATCGGCAATCCATATACCGGTCCCCTGGGCTTAGAGCGCCTGCCCACGGTATTTGGGATTTCTCCATTTTTCTTCCTGGCCATCATAATGGTGGTGATTGTGTGGTTCGTATTAACCAAGACAGGATGGGGCCTCAATATCCGTTCGGTGGGCGAGCAACCTTCGGTGGCTGAGGTCTCGGGTTTGAAAGTCGCCCGAATTCGCTATCTTTGCGTCATTTTCGGCGGCATGATGGCTGGCTTTGCCGGTGCGGTCTACGGTCTCTATTACAATCCTGTGTGGAATTACAATTTCTTGATGGGCTGGGGCTTTATCTCCTTGGCCCTTGTCTTCTTCTCTATGTGGAATCCCTATCTGCTCTTTGGCGGCGCCGTGCTCTTTGGCCTGCTATGGCAGCTTTCCCTGAATCCCCAGATGTTCTTCCCGGGACTGGCTTCTCGGTACGTCTGGCGTATGGTGCCATTTGTGATGACCATTTTGGTGTTGATCTTGATCTCTTCCAAATGGTTCCGATCGCGTTGGGGCGCGGCAACGCCCGAAGCGTTGGGAAAGCCTTACCACAAAAAATAGGCACAGCACGCCTTCCGCCCACGCATCCTGCTGTTCAAAGCCGCATCTTTCTGGTGCGGCTTTTTTCAATCAACGCCACCCGGTCCACGATGGCACGCTCATGATGAAACCATATGTCAGTTTGCCAAACCGTTCCATTGCCCCCTTCGTCGTCAAGTGAGTTTCGCAGTTCCTCTGGGCAGAGGATATAATCAACGTGCATGCCACCTTCATCTCAAAGCAACGAGGTCATCCGCCTGATTAACGTCAATTCGGAGTGATATAGCCAGAAGATCTTAACTCCGAATGGACGTTGATGAGGGAATGTCCAGACAACGATCACTGACGATAACAAGCAGGTTGACGAAGACGCAGTTTTCAAACAGGGTCAACTCCCACAACTACATTCAATCATTGACCATGTCTACTCCTTACGATCACATCAACCAACAAAACGCCAGCAAACAATTCAACTCGCGGATGTGTTTTGTCTGTGGTATAGAAAATCCGGCCGGCCTTCATGCACATTTTTACCAGATCAACGATACGACCTGTGTAGGGCGTTTTCTACCCGCAGAGCATCACCAGGGCTATCCTGGAAGGGTTCATGGTGGGATTGTGGCGTCAATGATGGATGAAACCATGGGGAGAGCGGTCTGGGGTGACGCAAAAACTTGGGGGGTCACTGTAGAACTTACTTTGCGTTACAAAGCGCCCGTGTCCGTGGGCGAAATGGTCACCGTTGTGGGGCGTTTGATAAGAGACACCCGACGCATCTTCGAGGCAGAGGGGGAACTCATGACTGCGGATGGAAAAGTTGCCGTGGTTGCCCACGGAAAATATTTGAAAATCCCGTTGGAACAAATTTTACAAGAGACGGCAGATGTAGGATTGGACCCCAACCTGGATCTGTTTATCGTCCCTGATCCCATCGCTGATTCAGATGGTTCTGGTGGTTGATTTATGACGCATCGTTCAGATGTGCAAAGGCAGTTCGGGAGGAACGCCCAACGCTATGTCACTTCGCACGTGCACGCGAGTGGCCCAAGCCTCGCTCGCATGGTGGCATTGGCCGCGCCCGAGCCGCATTGGCTGGTGCTAGATGTAGCCTGCGGAGGAGGACACGCCGCATTGGCCATGGCCAGCTATGTCCGCCAGGTCATCGCTTTGGATGTGACGTTTCCCATGCTGCAGGCGGCGCGTGCGTTCGCCGTGGCCCAAGGCCAAGCACATCTGGTATGGGTGCAGGGAGACGGCGAGGATCTCCCCTTTGCTGACGCCTCTTTTGATCTGGTGACCTGTCGTGTAGCTTTGCATCATTTCCCCGATCCTGAAAAAGCCATCCGTAGTTGGGCGCGGACCTTGAAGCCGGGAGGCAAACTTGTTCTGATCGACAATATCGGCCCAGAGGATGAGCAGGCCAATGTCTATGTGAACACCTTTGAGACCTTGCGCGATCCCTCGCACGTGAAATTGTATCCCCCTACGGAGCTCGTTCGCTTTTTAAAACAAGCCAACTTCAACGTCTCCCACACTGAAGTGTTACGAAAATCCATGGGATTCGAAGCATGGATGGACCGTATGCAGGTTGCTCCGGAGGCCCGAAAACAGTTGACTGCCATGCTCTGGCAAAGTCCCGATCATGCCAGGCGATTTCTTAACCCTCAAGGCTCTGGCAAAGAGACGACTTTTGATCTCTGGGAAGGCGTTTTTTTGGCTGTTAAACCCTAGCTCTTCGGACAATCACGTCATCTTCTCGCATTCTATTTCCACATCAGTAAGGTGTTTGACGATGAACATCACGCGAATTAATCACATTGCCATCGTAGTCAACAATTTGGACGAAGCCATCCGCACCTATCAACAACAATTGGGCCTGACCGTCAGCAAACGACTCCATATGCCCGAGCAAGAAGTCGAAATCGCCTTCCTCCCCGCCGGGGATTCGGCCATCGAACTCATTTCCCCCACCAGCGAGACCTCGGGCGTGGCCAAATATCTTGCCAAACGCGGTGAAGGCTTGCATCACATCTGTCTGGAAGTGCCCGACGTGCAGCAAAGCCTGGAAGAACTTGCGGCCAGAGACGTGCAACTCATCAACGATAAACCCATTCGGGCGGCGGAGGGGCTCGGCTTCTTCGTCCATCCTAAAGCAGCTCACGGCGTTTTGATCGAATTCCTGCAACCCTACGATGAGACATAGACAGGTCCCATGACGGGCAAGATCACCATGGACGTTTTGACCATGATTTTGTTGGAGGTCTTCTTGGCGCTGCGCTTCCTATGGATTGTCGGTCTATTCCTTGGACTGCTGGTGGCTATTGGCATGTTCGCTCTGGGAATGAAACGCCGCCGCCAGGACCGCGCCTTGCGACTCCTCGATGCTTTTCCGGCCGTTATCGAACATGAAGATGGGGTCCGTCAGGCCGGCGTGCTGCGCGTTCGAACTCGCGGCGCCACCCTTGAGTTTGCTGTGCCCGCCACCGGACATTCCCCCACTGCCCCCATCACCTATTTGCATTACCATGCTGAATTCGCCACCATCAACGCCATCTATCGATTTATCGATGAATTGGATAAGAGCGATTCGCTTCGTCGCCAGAAGCAGTTGGATGCGGTGAACGATTTCTTGGGGCGACGGCAAGGAGGCGCGTTTTGGCAATGGGTGGACCGGTGGACGGATTGGTGGATTGGGGTTTGGATGGGATTGCGCGGGTTGGAATTTCCTCAAGCCTACTTCGATTCCCATCCCTTGACCGGCGGCTCCTTGTTGACCGGTCTGGTTGGCGATGCATACAATGCCTTACTTGAGATGAATTTGGGCAAAACCGTTGTGGTTCGACACCTGGCGGGACAAACGCTTCATCGCCGTCAAGGCGTCCTGATGACCTACTCCCATCGCTTTCTTTTTCTGACCGGGGCGTCCATCAGCGAACGGGTGCGCATTCATCTCTCTCCAGAAAAAAAGGCGGGTCAGGAATTGACGCTTCGTTGGCTTTGGCAGGATGAACGCCTGAAGATTCAGAATCTTGGACGCTACCCCCTGCTATTGGACCGGATCGAACTTGGCGATCAGGTTCAAGAGTTGAGTATGCTGGTTGCAGCAGATGATACGTTTGTGCTTCATGTTGCGCCGCCTTCGCGAGGCCCGACGATATTGCACACCCAAATTATTCGTGAAGTCGATATGTTGCTGCCACGCAGGCGAGCCATCGTTCGACACGCCGCCAAACTGCCAGGACACTTGGCCGCCATGGATCCCAGCCTGGCATTGAAACCAAGTCATCAGCAAGAAGCGGAGGAGCAACGCCTGCGTAAAGAGCTGCAGCGGCGGCCAGACAATGCTCCCGTGGCTGTGGCGTTGGCTCGCTTGCTCGCACAAAAGGGCTCTTGGCGCGAAGCGGAACAATTTTACGAGCAGGCTCTGGCCCAGGCGCGAAACCTGCCCGATCTCGGTGAGCGCGCCCAACTCGAACTGGATCAATTGCGGGTTCGGCGTGCAGAAGAGGGCGATATCAAATCGCATCACGCGACGTGAAAGCGAAAAGCAACCTGAAATCACCCCATGGCGCAACTTCTGTGATGCATGCATTCCCATCTCTTACCTTGGACGTAAAACCATGACCCTGATCCTTGGCATTGAAACATCTTGCGATGAAACCGCCGCGGCGGTGTTGAAAGATGGCCGTTTTCTCCTCAGTAATGTGGTCGCCTCGCAGATCGACCTGCATCGAAAGTATGGCGGCGTGTTCCCAGAAATGGCGTCCCGTCAGCATGTCTTGGCCATCATGCCCGTCATCCAACAGGCGTTGGCGGATGCACAGGTGGGATGGGATGACTTGGATGCCGTGGCCGTGACGCGCGGCCCGGGACTGGCGGGCTCTTTGCTGGTGGGCGTGAATACGGCCAAGGGAGCAGCCTGGGCAAACCAGCTCCCTCTCTTAGGGATCAACCATCTGGAAGGGCACATTTATTCCAACTGGATCGAGGCGGAAGGAAACCATCCCGACAAGGTGTTCCCAATCCTGGTGCTCATTGTAAGCGGCGGTCATACAGAATTGATTTTGATGACCGGTCACGGCGAGTATGCCCGCCTGGGCGGCACCATCGACGACGCCGCCGGAGAGGCCTTCGACAAAGTGGCAAGGGTGCTCGGTTTAGGCTACCCCGGCGGCCCAGCCATTCAGAACGCTGCCCAGAACGGGGATGACCGCGCCTTTCGTTTTCCCAAAGCGCGCACCAAAAACCCTTACGACTTCAGCTTCAGCGGGCTAAAAACCGCCGTGTTGCGCACAGTGCAGCGTATTGAAGGTCAGGACCTTTCATCTTCCCGCAAATTGACACCAGGAGAGCATCTGCCGGAGCAAGTTGTTGCTGACCTGGCCGCGTCTTTCCAGCGGGCGCTGGTCGACGCCCTGGTCGAAAAAACGGTCCGGGCCGCGGAATCATTGGAGGTGACCGAGATATGTGTGTGTGGAGGCGTCTCCGCCAATGCCGCGCTTCGAGAGGCCATGCGCGCACGCGCCCCCATTCCCGTCTCCATTCCGCCCATCTATCTTTGTACCGATAACGCCGCTATGATCGCAGCGGCGGGCCATTTTCGATTCTTGCGAGGAGAGCGCGCCGGTCTAGACATGGATGTCATCCCTAATCTGCCTTTGACGTCTCATTGATGGAGGAGATTTGTCATGGAAAAAGTCCTGTTGCAGTCAATGCGGTCCAAAATCCAACATGGCGCATTGACCCCAGACGATCTACCATCCTTTTTCGACTTTCTTGCCTGGTTGGGTGACCGCGATGAGGAATTGCAAGAAGAGGTGGAGGGATGGCGCGGCTATGTACAATTCCAACTTGATGGGTTGGGCCAATTTTGGCTTGGCGTGCAGGATGGTCGCTTCGTGACCGGCGATGGCACCATCGCCGAAGCGAGTGTGCGCCTGCGTCTTTCCGCTAACGACGCGGTGCAAATCTTTAGGGGAGCGTTGACCGCGGAGGATGCATTTGCCGCCGGCACCTTGGCTATCGACGGGGATCTCACGGCGGCGTTACGCTTGCAAACCTGGGTGGAGATCGCCATCGAACGCCTGCTGGATGATTCCTTTCTGGAGGGTTGAGACAAATGCCCAAGATCGCCATTATCGGTGCTGGCAGCGTGATGTTTGCCAAGCAGTTGATGACCGACATATTGCTGACGCCGGGGTTGGAAGAAGGCGAGTTCGCATTGGTGGATATCGACGCGCCGCGGTTAGAGCTGGCCGCGCAGATGGGGGAGTTACTGGTGTCGCTTTCCGGTCGCAAGTGGCGGGTGACGGCCAGCACCGATCGAAGGGAGGTCATGGCGGACAGTGATTACATCATTCACACCATTGAGGTGGCCGGGCTACCCAACGTGCGCCATGATTATGACATTCCCAAAAAGTATGGCGTCGATCAATGCATTGGGGATACGATTGGGCCAGGAGGTTTGTTCAAGGCGTTGAGAACGCTTCCGGCGTGGTTGGATATCCTCGCTGATGCAGAGCATTTGGCGCCAAACGCGCTGGTCCTTAATTACACCAATCCTATGTCCATCACCGTGCTGGCAGGGATACGCGCATCCTCTATGGCCATTGTAGGCCTGTGCCATTCGGTGCAACATACCAGTCGCCAGCTGGCCCGCTATCTCGATGTCCCGTATGAAGAGCTGGTTTTTCAGGTGGGAGGCATCAATCATGTGGCCTGGTTTACCAGACTTGAACGCCATGGCGAAGATATCTATCCTCGCTTAAGAGAGCGAGGCCGAATACCCGAGATTTACGAACAGGACCCTATTCGGTTTGAAACCATGTTTCAATTGGGGGCATTTGTCACAGAATCCAGCGGACATTTCTCTGAATACACTCCCTGGTTCCGCAAAAGACCTGATCTCTTAAAGAAATACGCCCGATCGGGATACCTGGGAGAAAGCGGTTTCTATGCCAACCATTGGCCGCAGTGGCGTCAGGCAGGCGAGTTTGAAATCAAGCAACACTTACGTCGCCAGTCTCGGGGCCGAAACCCGCGGGTCAAGATGACGCGAAGCGATGAATACGCTTCATACATTATCGAGGCCATGGAGACCAACACGCCCACTGTGATTTATGGTAATGTGGCGAATACAGGCTTGATCGATAATTTGCCAACAGATGGCGTGGTCGAAGTGGCATGTCTGGTTGACCAACGCGGGATTCAACCGACCCATTTTGGTAAACTGCCCACACAATTGGCCGCCATCAATCAACAACATATGGCCTTTCATGACCTGGTCGTTACCGCAGTCCTTGAGCAGGATCGTGAGGCTGCGGTGCACGCGTTGATGTTGGACCCACTTACGGCCACGGTCTGCTCTCTTGAGGAGACGCGCGCCATGTTCGACGAGATGGTGGCTGCGGAAAGAATGTATCTTCCTGAATTTTTACTTTGAACGCAAAGAGCGCAGCCGAGATGACTGCGCTCTAAACTCGAATGGACTGGAGGGGAGGGTTATTCGCGATAGAGTCGTACGCGTCGATTGGGCTCGCGACCGTATGAGTGCGAAATAAGGTTGGCTTCGCGGGCCAGTTGATGTTGCAACCTGCGCACCTCGGGCGGCTGGGGTGAAAGCTCCACAACAGGCGCACCAGCCAGCACTTTTTCCACCCCGCGCATGGTCTCTTCGATGGCCAGGCTGACTGGGTCCGCCGTGTCGACCCGCAGGGCAAAAATATCCGCCAACAGTGTTTCCATCTGATGGACGGTGTTGGAGCGTAACACGTAGATGGGAATGCCTCGCTCTTCCGCCTCGCTGATGGGCTGCGGGCGTTTGCGGTAGTAGTTTTTCAGCGTGATCACCGCCGAAGCCCGTCGCAAATCATTCACGATCTCGATGGGCACGCCCAGATTTTGGGCTGCAGAACGGAGTCGATTTTGCCCTACGCCATAAGGATACACCCGTACCGGGCGGACCGCGCCGTTGCGCGCATCGCGCGCCAGCAGGGGATCGTTGAATTCATACCCACTTTCATAGCGAGAGCGTTTGGGCAAGCCTGTGCGATCCTTTTTCAAGGAGTCCCCCTTTTCGATGATGATCTCGCCATGTTCGTTGCGATAGCGCGTTTCTGGCTTCAGGGGACGGTCTCTCAGGATGGCGTCAACGGCTTTGCTGACATCGTGATGCACGATGAGATGCTGACGATCCACGATCTCGATGAGCACATCGAAGGTGGGCGGGGAACGTCGTTCCAAGACCGATTTCTGGGTGCCGCGACGTCTGGCTTCCTCATCGGATAAGGTGACTGATTCGATGCCGCCGACCAGATCCGAGAGCGTGGGGTTCAGCAGCAGGTTGGCCAAAGTGCGGCCATGCGCGGTGCCGATCAGTTGGACCCCGCGTTCGGCAATGGTGCGCGCAGCCTCGGCCTCGAGCTCACGACCAATTTCATCAATGACGATGACTTCGGGCATGTGGTTTTCCACGGCCTCGATCATTACCTCATGCTGTTCTGACGGTTTGCGCACCTGCATGCGACGGGCCCGCCCAATGGCTGGGTGGGGGATGTCGCCATCGCCGCCGATCTCGTTCGAGGTGTCTACGATGACGACGCGCTTACCTTGATCCGCCAGAACGCGCGCTGCTTCACGCAATAGGGTGGTTTTGCCTACCCCTGGGCGCCCCAGCAACAGAATGCTCTTTCCGCTGGTGACGATGTCCTGGATGATGTCGATGGTGCCGTACACAGCGCGCCCCACGCGACAGGTGAGGCCGACCACCTTGCCCTGGCGGTTGCGGATCGCGGAGATGCGATGCAAGGTGCGGGTGATGCCCGCGCGGTTGTCATCGGTAAACTGACCGACGCGTTGTACGACATAATTGATGTCCGCTTCGGTCACCTCACGGTCCAACAGGACGCGGTCGGCATCCACGTAACGGGCCTCGGGCTGGCGACCAAGGTCCATGATGACCTCAATCAGCTCGCTCTCGTGTCCTAGTTTGCGTAAACTGGCGCTGATTTCTGGCGGAAACACGGTGAGCAGGGCGTCAAGATCATCGGTGATCTTCAAGGGTGTTGGTGTTAATGTGGTAATCGTATGTTCAAGCATATGCTAAGATGATGAATGTTATTTCTTTGGAATGGATTGGACGTCGCTGGAAATGATGCCCGGAAAGGTCGTCTCGATCAATAGACGAGTTTTGCTGGTCGCGGGTTCCTGAACGCTGACCGTGGTATGTTTGACGAATCGAGCCAGTTCAGTGACCGCTTCGAATCCGAACGTGTGCAACGTTGGGCCTAAGGCGTTTTGATAGGCGCGGACTCCGCAATAGATGGGCTTGTCCAAGGGACGCAACTGAGACATGCTTTCGATCAGTAAAGCATGCATCACGTCTTGGTGCATTGGGTCACCCAGAAACCGAAGCCATACGCCACGGCTGCCGCGCTGCAGCAACAGTGCGCCCATCAATTCGCCGTCTCGCTCATAGACCAACCCTTCGCTGTGACCTGGCTGCCACCAGTTTTGGAAGATGAGGGGGTGATTGCCACCATTTTTGAAGAAAGCGCCCTCAGCTTTGAGCACGACCGGTGGGGTGAAGCGGTCGGCCAGCCGTTGCAATGCCAGGCTATCGGTCTCTCTTTGCGGGCGCACAAAGTGGGAGGGCGCACTAGAAATAGCGTTGACCTGGGTTGCGCGCAATCGAAAGAGGGTTTCTCGCACATAAAGAGCAAAACCACAGCCGCTGACGATGGCGGCGGCCTCATCTTCCGCTGGCAAACAGGTGTATAAGCGTTGAATGCCAAAATCCCCAGCGTGTGCGATCAGGTGCTCCAGCAATGCTTGCCACGTCTCCCGAGCCCTGTCGTGAGACGACAACTGCGGGGCGATGTAGCGCACCTCCGCTTCTGGGCGTCCCAGGCGTTTTCGGGCTTGAACAAAGCCGTCGGGGTTTTGTGATGTTGAGGATTGACGGTGAACAAACGTGGCCACTCCACTGCCATACCAGGGAACCGGCGCTCCCAGTGCTGTCCATAACGGCCAGCGCGGTTGAATCAAATGGCGTTCCAGGTATAATGGGACGCTTTGTCGGGCCAATCGTTGCAGTAGATAGCTATCTCGAAATCGAAAGGGATGGATCAAGGCGCGTTCGACAAAGGAGTGGAGTGGTTGGGATCAATGTGTATTGTACCAACTTTGCGGGGAAAAAACAAGCGCGAGGTTGGTGTTTTTATGGTAACTCCTGTTGGCAACAAAAAAGACCCGCCGAAGCGGGCCTTTTCCAGACTGAAGAAACGTGCTGTTTACCAGTTTTTGCGGAAGATCACCGAGAAGGAATTGTGGAAGAGGGTGTTGCCGCCTCCGCCATCGGGACAATTCGCTTCGTCGGTGAATGCCGAATGCAGGGCCTGGGTGAAGTCGGTGCTGGCCGGGTTGACGCCATCTTCGGAGATGTAAACGACATATTGTCCGCTCTTGAACATATCGAAGGTGACGCGGCCATTTTCTTGATTCATGAGCCAGTAATCTTTTTGCTCGGTGCGCTTCTTTTCCAGAATCTGGCCCGGATTCCCGGCGACGGCTTGAATAACCCAGACGCCGTTCACGCCATTGCCATTGGCGTCGACCACTTTGACATAGATGTTGTGCTTCCCACGGTTCTCACAGGGGCTCAGTCGCCGCACCTCGACCAGGGAGTATTGCTTGGCTGGTTTGGGGGCTGTCTCTTATACACA
>WFTO01000080.1 GCA_015485435.1 Anaerolineae bacterium
CCCCAGCCCCGTGCCTTTGATGCCGGCTTTGTGCACTTGTTTGGAACGGTAAAACTTCGTAAAAAGGTGGGGAAGGTCCTCTTCGGGAATGCCCAAACCATTGTCCTCCACTTCCAAAACCAGGGCGTCCGCTTCCTGGCGTAAGCCGATGCGAACGCGGCCGCCATCGGCGCTAAACTTAATGGCGTTGCTCACCAGATTTTCGATGATGCTCACCAGCAGTTCGCGATCGCCTTCCAATGGAGGAAGCTCTTCTTGTAAATCCAATGCTAACTCGACATTTGCTCGTCTGGCTTGCACCGAGAGTCTTTCCACCGATTTTTTCACCAGATTGCTTAGATCGAGAGGCTCCTTCTCGCCGCGATATTGGCCCATCTCCAAACGCGACAGGTCGAGCAATTCTCCAATGATTCGATTCATGCGGTCCGCTTCCTCTTGAATCACTGCAAGCATACGTTGTTGCATGGGCGGATCGTCTGAGAACTGCGTCGTCAGCAACTCGGCATAGCCCTTGATGCTGGTGAGAGGCGTGCGCAATTCGTGCGATACGTTCATCACGATGTTGGATTGCAACCGCGTGGCCTCTTTTAGTTTGGTGATGTCGGTGAAATTGATGAGATAGCCGTCGAAAATAGGCGTCACCCCCACCAGCAAATCGCGCGCCTTGCCGCCTTCGGCCAACTCCACTTCCACCGGTCCCACCGCTTGTCCACTTTCGATAGCGGAATATAAGGGACTGCCTACGTCCCACATCTCGCGAGGAAACACTTGCAAAATCAGTTTATTCACGAGCGAGCGTTCATCGCGGCCGATGATAGCCTGTGCAGCGGGGTTGGCCAGGACGATGCGCATGTCCTCATCCACCAGAATCATGCCGGCGAAAGCCTCTTGCAAAATGATTTCGGCCCGTTCCTTCTCCTCTACGGCTTGTTGGTAAAGCCAGGCGTTTTGCACCGCGATGGCGGTTTGGTTGGCCAATGTCATCAGAACCAGCTTTTCATCTTGCGCGTAACCCGCAGCCGACTTCTTGGGGCCAAGGGCCAGGAGACCGATGAGCATATTTTGGGCCATCAATGGCACAAACAATTCGATCTCCATTATCTCCAACTCTTTTTGCTCGTTGGCCCACAATGCTTTGAAATGAGGCGTGATGTCCATCTGATGTCGCGTGAGAATTTCACCATGGTTCGCGAGCCACGCGACCACAGGATGATCCCGGCGCATGACGATTTCGGTTTCTTCGGGCAAGCCATGTTGTGCAATAAGATAAAATTCACCGCTGTTCCGCTCGCGTAGAAACAAGCCGGCTTTGGCGATGTGAATGGTGCTTACAATCTCATTGAGGATCAAGTGCGTCAAGCGATCGAGATCGAGAATGGCGGACGCCGTGCGACTCAATCGCTGTAGCATGAGCGCTGAATCATATTTTTCGCGAAAGAAGAGACGGTCGATCCACAGTTGAGTATGTCTTTGCAATGGCTGCATCACCAATGCAGCCAGCGCGGCCACCAATATGGAGGCGATCGCGATCTGATATCCGCTGGCGAGTTGAAACACGCCAACCACCACCAAGATAATAAGAAAATAGCTGACGCCAATGATGATGGTGGGGACTGTATATAGCAAACCCTGACGGACGACCTCATTGATGTCAAGAAGGTCGTAGCGGAAAATCGCGTAGGCGATAAGAAGTGCGTTGATGGCGTTGGCTGCGATGTCTATAGGAAAGGCGCCCAAATCGCCCGACACATTGGTGAAACCGCCGATGAAAACAAAGACAAGGCCCAGAAGCACATACTTGATGCGGTTCCGCTGCACCGAATCTCTGCTCTCGCGCAGCCCTTGGGCCAGCAAAACCATAGAAAAGATGAACAAAGGGAGATAATATAGCGCGAAAAACGGCGTTAGAGGCCCAAAAACAAAGTGGATCAACCCATCCTCGGTGATATAGATCTCTTCGATCATGAACCCAAGGATAGAGAAAAGAGCCAAAAGGGTCCACGCGGCGACGGCCGCCTTGAATATTAGATCATACTTACGCAATCCCCGAAAAGCGCGCACGAAACTGAACACGGCCAGGGGCATAAGCGACACCCCAATCAGCATAACCCGATTCCAAAATAAAACACGCTTGGGCGCCATGTACATCATCAAGGCGCCCAAGCTCCAAATGATCATGCTGATAAGGTAAAACGCGAAATTGCGATTCACCCGTTCATCGAACCCGCGGCGCCAGGTTACGAACAGCAAATAGCTGTAAAGAGCCAGGGCGATGAGGGGCGTTGCACTGAGTAGAAAGATCAGCATTTTTCAAGGCGTCATCACATTGATTCACTTATTCGCAACAGGTCGGCCATAATTTGGTCGTTGGGGTTCATGTGCGGCGGTTTAAGATGGCCAAGGTCCGCGCCCGCGGCCTGGCGCTCCAGGAAATAGGCGTGGAATGTGCCCGGCGCAAGAAGTGTGAGATGCAATGGACGAATCTCGAGCATGTCTTCCATATCCGCGTAGAAGGGATTGATGTCGCGCAGACAGGCGTGGACGCGCTCACCAGCTTCCTCGGCCGATACGTTTTCATTCTCTTTAGTCTCCAGGTAAACATGAAGCACCGGATGGCCGTCCATGATTTCTTTGCGCACCACCCACTCTTCGTAATCGATGCCGGTGTTATGAATCGCGCGCCAGATCATCGGTTCATCGATGGCGCCGGTGAAGCCGGCCAGATCGATTAGATCGGTGGTGCGACCGGCCAGCACCATGGAAGGTAGATGAATGCCTTCTTTTTCATTGCTCAGAGAAACAAAGCGCAAGAAATCATACATGCGATAGCGCAGGAATGGGCCGCCATTGAGGCTGGTGATCACAATTTCATAGCGCTTGCCGGTGGTCACTTCGTCCAATAGCACGGTTTTGGGTTGGTAGGAAGGGTCTTCTTGACCGCGTAACCATTCTTCTTCGGGAATGAATTCAAGAAAAATAGCGTCTGGAAAGAAATAAAGCCCCTGACGGTCCCAGGCCTGAGTGGCGCCCACAATGGCCAACTCGGTGGCGCCGTAGATTTCATGCGGCGTCACGCCCCAATATTCTTCAACCTTTTCCTTATAAATGGAGGTGTCTGTTCCCCCGCAAAGAATGCCTTTTACGTTCCATAGATCCTTGGGCAGCATAGGCCGGCCCGCCATGCGGCTGCGGATCATGCCGCGGCCAAGTCGGGCGATAGCCTTGGGGTGGAGCATGTGACGGGAAAGCGAGGCGCTATTGGCGCCTTGCGCGAATCGCTCTCCCAATTTGATGAGAACCGAGGTGATGGAGCCCAGCGCATCGATGCCGGTGACCAACGCTTTCTTGAAACTTAATTCCA
>WFTO01000081.1 GCA_015485435.1 Anaerolineae bacterium
CAGGTCTGGCTGGCCGCCTTCGCCTTCACCACGGTCGGAGCCCTCTTCGCCTTTCTCTGGTTCAACGTCTTTCCTGCCGAACTGTTCATGGGCGATACCGGCTCCCTGGCCTTGGGCGCCACCCTGGGCGTCGTTGCCCTGATGACCGGCCAATGGCTTCTGCTGGCTGTGATCGGGCTTCCCTTCGTGGCCGAAGCGCTCTCCGTGATCATCCAGGTGGCTTCGGCCAAGCTCAGTCGACGTTTCCTGGGACGAGATATCCGCCCCTTTAAGATGTCTCCTCTGCATCACCACTTCGAGCTCAGCGGATGGGCGGAAAACCATGTCACCCAACGCTTTTTCATCATCGGCATTCTTTCGGGCATGATCGGCATCGCCCTGGCGCTGGCATAAACCCCAGGCGCATGCCCCTCATCCATCGCCATGACGCACACCGACTTTGCCTCCCAAACCATCCTTATCATCGGGCTGGCCCGCGAAGGACAGGCTGCCGCGAAATGGTTGGCCGCGCGTGGTGCGCGCGTGCTGGCCAGCGACCTTCGTAAGCCCTCCCAACAGGTCTTGGAAGCGCTATCGGATCTTGGCGTCCATCTTATTGTGGGCCCCCAAACACCGTCATTGCTGCAAGGCGTCGACGCGGTGGTGGCAAGCCCCGGCGTTCCACAAGACATCCCCCTGTTGCAAGCCGCCCGCACACAACAACTTCCTATCACCACGGAACCCCGGTTATTCGCCCAAGGCTGTCCCGCTCCCCTCATCGGCATCACCGGCAGCAGCGGCAAAACCACGACCACTACCCTGGTCGCGCGCATGTTGCAGACCGCAGGCTATCGCACCTGGCTCGGCGGGAACATTGGCGAACCGCTGCTACCGCGCCTGGCGGAGATCCGCCGAGAGGATCGGGTGGTCATGGAACTTTCGAGCTTCCAGTTGCTCTATTGGGATAGCATGACCCCGTGGCAGGCAGCACCTCCTCCCTGGAACGCGTCCCAGGGGCTCAGCCCCCACATCGCGGCCATCCTCAATCTAACCCCCAACCATTTAGATCGACACCCTTCTATGGCGCACTACGCGGCGGCCAAGGCCAATATCCTGGCGTTTCAATCCCGCCATGATTGGGCCATCCTGAATCGAGAAGATGCACTCACTCGCACCTGGCTGACCTCCGGCCATGTCCACATTCCCGCTGACCAAGGGCAACCTGAACGCCGTTTTCCCATCACAGCCCAAACCGCTTCCTTTGGATTCAGCCCCCTGCATCAGGGCGATGGCGCATGGCTGGAAGGGGATCGGGTGATGTTGCGTTGGCAGGGCATCACCAGCCAAATCATCCGCACCCAACACATTGCATTACGTGGTCGACACAACCTGGCCAACATTCTGGCCGCAACGACCATCGCAGCCGCAGCAGGCGCCTCGATCGAAGCCATGCAAGAAGCCATCCGCACCTTCCGGGGCGTGCCCCATCGCCTCGAGGAAGTGGCCCGGATCCATGACGTGCTTTGGGTCAACGACAGCATCGCCACCGCGCCCGAACGCGCCCTGGCTGCGCTCCGCAGCTTTCATGAGCCCATCATCCTGCTGGCTGGGGGGCGAGACAAACACCTGCCCTGGGACGATTGGGCGCGAGAAGTGCATCAACGCGTCAAAATTGTCCTGGCGTTCGGTGAGGCCACTCCGATCATCGAACGCGCCCTGACCTCTTCACGCCCCGCCCATTCACAACTACAAACCATCCTCCCCGTTCCCGACCTGCCCGCCGCCGTCGAGATGGCCGCGCAAATCGCCCTTCCGGGCGACGTCGTCCTCCTCTCGCCAGGCGGCACCAGCTTCGATGCCTATGCGAATTTTGCGGAACGGGGTCAACACTTTCGCGAGCTTGTGCAACAACTGCAACGCGGCAACACAACGCCGGAGAACGACTCCCGTTGATTAGACGTTCCCCGTGCTCCCTGCATCCCTGGCAAATCCATCCTTATGACGCCCCGATCCAAAACCGACCTCGACCAACTCGACTATAGTTTGCTCATCCTGATCTTTGCATTGATCGGATTTGGCATCGTCATGCAATTCAGCGCGTCTTATGCGATCTTCGCGCGCTCTCCCTACTTCTATATTACCAAACATATCATCTGGACGGCGTTGGGATTGGCAGGGATGTTTTTCATGATGCAGATCGATTATCGCACCTGGCAAACCCTGGCTATCCCCATCATGATCGCCTCTTTGGGGCTGTTGATCGCGGTGCTTTTCTTTGGCGAAGAAGGCGCAGGCGGCGCACAGAGACAATTCCGCGGAGGCTCGATTCAGCCATCAGAATTGGCGAAGTTGGCGATTATCATCTATATTGCCGCCTGGCTCGCGTCAAAAGGGCAGAAAATCAGCGATATCACCATGGGATTGATTCCCTTCTCTTTTATCGTAGGCGCGTTTCTCATCTTTATCCTCTTTCAGCCAGACATCTCCACCTCTGTGCTCATTGCCCTCACCACTCTGGCCATGCTCATCATCGCTGGCGCTGATCTCGTGCAGATCCTGATCTTGCTGCTGGTGATGACAGGCGTGTTCCTGTTCGCTATTTCTACCCACGACTACGCGATGGATCGCGTCAGCGAATTCATGGCATCCTTCCTTGCCCCCTGGAACAGCCCCGATCTCCATCTTCAGGCGGGATATGCCGCGTTGCAATCGGGGGGGCTTTTCGGCAAGGGCCTAACCAATGGCACGATGAAGATGGGCAGTTTGCCCGTGGTGCAATCGGACAGCATCTTTGCTGTGGTAGGCGAAGAACTGGGCCTGGTGGGCGCTCTAACCATTGTTGGCATGTTTTTGTTTTTGGCTTATCGAGGCACACGAATTGCACTCAACGCCAAAGACGATTTCGGGCGATTGCTGGCATTCGGCATTACCACCTGGATCGTCTTGCAGGCGTTCATCAATATCGCAGTCATCACCGTTACCATTCCCAACACAGGCATGCCCCTACCCTTCTTTTCTTACGGAGGTTCCAGCACGCTAATGACATTGACCGCGCTGGGCATCCTCCTCAACATTTCGAAGGGTGGCAAAGGAAAATTCACGCTCGATGCGAATACTCTTTTCAGGAGGCGGAACCGGCGGTCACGTGTATCCCATTCTCACCGTCGCCGTCGCGCTTAAAACCCTCTGGCCCGCACGCGCGCTGCATCCCCACGAACCCCTGGAGCTGCTGTATGCAGGCACCGCTGACGGGGTGGAAGCAACACTGAGCCGACGCGCGGGTCTGGATTTTGCCCCCATCAGCGCAGGCCAGATCCGTATTCTCAATCCCGTCAAGCTCGCCCGAAACGCTTTTCGCATGTGGCGAGGCAGTCAACAGGCCGAAGCGTTGATGCATGACTGGCGTCCTGACGTCATCTTCGTGACCGGCGGTTATGTGTGCGGCCCGGTGGTTTGGGCCGCCGCCCGTCATCACATCCCCGTTCTTATCTACCTGCCCGATGTAACCCCAGGTTTGGGCGTGAAGCGTCTGGCTCCTTATGCCCAGGCCATTGCCATTTCCTTTCCCGAAGCCGCGGCCCATTTCCGCAAATACCCCGTCCAGATCCTTGACACGGGCTATCCGGTCCGCCCAGAGTTACGCGAACGGCGGATGACCAAAGCCCAAGCGCGGACATTGCTCGATCTGTCGCCACATCTTCCAACGCTGCTGGTTTTTGGCGGTTCGCGCGGAGCCAGAGCCATCAACCTGGCTCTGGTCGATGCCCTGCCCCAGTTGCTCGAGACCATGCAGGTGATCCATATCAGCGGCGAGCCCGATTATGAGCGCACTTTACATCGCACCTCTGGGCTCTCCGCGGCCCACCATGCCCGGTATCGACTCTTTCCTTATTTGCACGAAGCCATGGTGGCGGCCTTGAACGCCGCGGATCTGGCGGTTGCTCGGGCCGGCGCCTCGACGCTGGGCGAATTCCCAGCGTTGGGACTCCCCGCCATCCTCGTTCCACTCCCTATCTCCGGCGGCCATCAACGCCACAACGCCCGCTATCTGGCCGACCGCGGCGCCGCCGTCATCGTCGAGAATGACGCTCTGGCCGCTAAACTCTTGCCAACCATCCAGGAATTCATGCATAACCCTGACCGCTTACACACTATGAGCCAGGCCAGCCAGGCGTTGGCCCGTCCACGCGCTGCAGAGACCATCGCCGCCGCCATTATCGACCTGGCGCGATCTGGCGACGTCGCCCCCCCTTGAGTGTCCTATGGACTCCTCCAACGTTTTTCAACTTCAGTCCAACATCCTCTTCTGGCTCATCATCGCCCTGTTTGCCTGGCAGGGCTATCAGCGCGGGCTCATGGCCGAATTATTGAAATTGGGCTTCATTGTCGCCGGATTTTTTATCGGACGCCCCGACATGCTGGGCGCCACCTTGGTGAAGGCGCTCAACGGATTCTGGCTGGCCCTGCAGTTTCTGATCCATGGAGGGCTTGCGGCCATTGCCACTGGCAACTTCAATGCAGACACCCTTTCTCAGATATTTGACGAGATCGGCAAACTGCCGCCGCTTGTACCCAGGAACAGCGCCGAAATGGCCATGTTTCTGGCCATGCTGTTTCTCATCGCGTTGGGCTACCTGGCATCGAAATTTATCAAACCCACCCTGCCCGGCCTTGGCCTGGTAGCCGGAGCGTTCAATGGGTTTTTCCTCTCCTATATCTTTTTACCCAAACTGCCCAAAGATCTGCCATTCGAGATCACAGACCAGAGTGTCACCGGCATCTTCAAACAACTGGTTGCGTTTTCGATCTACGCTTTGGAATTGATTCTCACCATCATCGGTCGCCTGTTACGATTCATGTTCAGCATCTTTGGCGATTGGACAGTCCCCCTCCTCCTGTTGTTGGTGGTCGTGCTCATTCTCAGCAGCATTAAGCCAACTAAAAAGAAAAATAGCAATGGAGGGGGAGGAGGCTGAGTCATGGGACCTTTTGAATACTTGTGGTTAACCTTGTTCATTATCTTTATTTGCATCGCCTTTGTGCGAAAATACCCCAAAGAGCTGGGCACCACCACGTTAATCTTTGTGGCGCTCTTTTTGATTACCTATGTGGGCATGCCCAAATTGCCCAAAGTGCTCAACGACCTTTCTTCACAATTCCTAGAAACGCCCCTTTCCCAACGAGACATGCAACATCTACTGGCAACGATCTTTTCGTTGACCTTCGTTGGGATTGTCTTTTCCAGCTATGCCGGCCAGACCTTCAGCTTTAAAGGCAAGCCAGTCGGCGGCGCCCGAGGCTTTATTTACAATTTGCTCGTAGGCGTGATGAATGGCTATCTCATCGCAGGCACACTTTGGTTTTTTCAAGACTATTATCAATACCCCATCACCGATTTTCATTTGCTATATCTGCCTCTGACGCCGGTAGGTGAGCAGATCGCCAATTTCCTGCCACCTTATGTTGTTCCTCCCGCTTACTTGGCCATCCTTGTAGCCATTATGCTTTTGTTCCGCGTCCGTAAATAACCCACTCCCCCCTCAGCTGTGGATTGTCACACACCCAACATGACCCACTGGCCAGACCTCTTTTTCCTCCCCTACAACGAACGTCAAAACCATCGTTTCCACCTGGTGGGCATTGGCGGCACCGGCCTGGCGCCTATTGCCAAAGTGCTGCTGCAAATGGGTTTTCGCGTCAGCGGAAGCGATCGCGTCGATAATGAACGAACGGCAGCGTTACGATCATGGGGTGCGCGTGTCCTCATCGGTCATGCGGCAGAGCATCTGACGGATGACCGCCATCCTCCCCAACATCCTGATGTGGTCCTGATCTCCTCCGCCGTTCCCTCGGAAAATCCAGAGATCCAACAGGCGCGGGCTTGGCATATCCCCGTGGTGAAGCGGAAAGACATCCTGGGGCCATTGACTTCAGGACGCCAGGTGATTGCGGTTGCTGGCACCCACGGAAAAACCACCACCACTGCGCTGATCACCCATTTGCTCGTCCGCTGTGGACGCAAACCAGGATACATCATCGGTAGTGAAATTCCTGAGTTGGGTTTCAGCGACGCCGGCGAAGAGCCAGTATTCGTCATCGAAGCGGACGAATATGATCACATGTTTTTGGGGTTACAGCCCTGGCGCCTGGTTATCACGAATCTGGATTGGGACCATCCCGACATGTTCCCAACCCACGACAGTTACGTGGAGGCGTTCAGACAACTGATGACGCGCGTCCGATCCGATGGTCAGATTATTTATTGTCGCGATGATCCAACCCTGCGTCGATGGGAGAAGGAAGGCCTGCTTGCACACGCGTTAAGTTATGGCAGTTTCCTGGGCGCGGCGATTCGAGCGGAAAACATTGACATGGGCCCCGAAGGCGCGTCCTACCAGCTCATCGCTCGCGGTCGAGGCCACCCGGTGCGATTGGCGATCCAGGGCATGCACAACGTGCTCAATAGCATGGCCGCACTGTTGGCAGTGGAAGCGGCTGGCATTCCGCTGGAAACCGCCATTCCCCATTTACGTAGTTATCAAGGAGCGGCCCGTCGTTTTGAATTCAAGGGCGAAGTTGCGGGCGTCATGATTATCGATGACTACGCCCATCATCCCACAGAGGTGCGCAGCACCTTGCAAGCGGCCCGAGCTGCTTATCCTGAACGAGATATCTGGGCCATTTATCAGCCCCACACCTTCAGTCGCACACGCACCTTTCTCGACCAATTCAATGGCATTTTCAACGCAGCCGACCATCTCATTGTGACCGACATCTACCCCGCACGAGAACCCATCGATCCCAATATCACACCTGAGTTGGTGGCCGCCGCCAGCCATCATGAGCAAGCCATGGCGCTACGCGAGTTCGACGCGATCATCGCGCATTTGACGCAAAAACTGCGCCCCAACAGCTTGGTGATTATCCTTAGCGCTGGCACAGCCACCCAGCTTGGCCCCATGCTGCTTGAAAATCTGCGCCGCCAACGGACTGGCAGACCTATCTAGTCGCATCCACACATCCCGATGCAACGCACAGGAACCACCCAATTTCCTCCATCGCTACTCGAAGAACTCGATACGCTTAGCCGTGACGGGTTGCATCGTCGCGCCTCCCTGGCGCCATTCACCAGTTTTCGCATAGGTGGTCCCGCTGACTTTTTGATGATTGTCCATCGACAGGAGGACTTACAACGTACGTTGGCGATCTTACATCAATCGCGAGCCCCTTATTTGCTTCTCGGAGGCGGCTCGAACATACTGGTGAGCGATGCAGGCGTACGCGGCCTTGTCATCATCAATCAATGTC
The DNA here is from genome assembly GCA_015485435.1 of Anaerolineae bacterium. Lineage (GTDB taxonomy): Bacteria > Chloroflexota > Anaerolineae > J102 > J102 > M2005. Next base: position 7,288 of record WFTO01000081.1, read on the forward strand.
GGCGCATCTACTGGCCCGAAAACGTCCATACAGAAGTTCTCGACGTTCGCGTGGAGTCTGGCGCCTTACTAGCCGGTTTTGCTCGTGAATCCATCCAACGCGGTTTGGCGGGCCTGAGTTGGGCTGTTAGCATCCCAGGCACCGTTGGCGGCGCCATCGTTGGAAACGCGGGGGCCCATGGCGGCGATATCGCCAGCGTCTTTCTTGAGGCGGAGGTCTGGCATCGCGGGCGCATCGAACATTGGCCCCACAACGCCATGTCATTCGCCTATCGCCAGAGCATCCTGAAGCAAAATTGGCCCCCTTCGGCCCAACCGCCCATTATTCTCGCGGCCGTGTTTCGCTTGCAAAGGGATGTCGAGGGACAAGCCGCCGTAGAAGCCGCCAGGCACATTGCACATCGTCGTCGCACCCAGCCGACAGACAAAAGCGCTGGCTCCGTCTTTCGCAATCCTCCCAATGACTATGCGGGACGGTTGATCGAAGCCGCCGGGTTAAAAGGACGTTGTATCGGTCAAGCCTGCATCAGCGAAAAGCATGCCAATTTCTTTGTCAATCAGGGGCAGGCCACCGCGGCCGATATCATGGCATTGATGAATCTGGCCCGATATGAAGTCTGGCGACAGTTCCACGTGCTTTTGGAACCTGAGATCCGTTTCATCGGCGATTGGTCAAACGGCCCCCATCTCTGGACCCCTGGCAACCAGGAACGCGTCGACGCATCCTGACGTCCTCATCGAAACCATCTCCCACCCCTTTCTCACGTCAGTTTTAAAAAACCCACAATGTCTTCAGCAAGCACAACCGTTGTTGGTCTGATCTTTGGCGGACAATCAGGTGAACATGATGTCAGCCTGATGAGCGTGCAATCCGTCTTGGCGGCGCTGGATGCCGAACGTTACCGCCCGGTCCTGTTCGGCATCGACAAAGAAGGCCGTTGGCTTTTCGAGAACCCGCTGGAACGCCTGCTGGCTGGCGAACGCGCGCCCACCCATGCGCCACGATGGCCATCGCCCGCACAGCTTCAGGGGGTAGATATTTTATTCCCGGTCTTGCATGGTCCAAATGGCGAAGATGGGGTCATCCAGGGCTTTTTCGAGCTCGCTGACATCCCTTACGTCGGCAACGGCGTCCTGGCGTCATCGGTGGCCATGGACAAGGCCCTGGCCAAGAAGGTGTTTCAGGCCCATGGCCTGCCGCAAACTCCCTGGCATATTGTCTCTCGAAAACAGATCGAATCAGCACCGGAATATGTGCTGGCGCGCGTTGAGGGTGTGTTGGATTATCCGATGTTCACCAAGCCGGCCAATCTCGGTTCCAGCGTGGGCATACGCAAAGTTCATCATCGGGAAGAACTGCTAGCTGGACTGCGAGAAGCGGCAGCCTATGATATAATTGTCGTGGTCGAACAGGCGGTCGAGCATGCGCGAGAAATCGAGGTCTCGATTCTGGGCAACGAACATCCTCGGGCTTCCATTCCGGGCGAGATCATCCCTAGCAATGAGTTTTATGATTACGAAGCAAAATACCTGAGCGGCGCCAGTCAGGAACGCATTCCAGCACCCATTCCAGACTCATTGACCAAAGAGGTTCAAACCATGGCGATACAAGCATTTAAAGCCATTCATGGGAGTGGGTTGGCGCGCGTGGATTTTCTTCTCAATGACGCCACGGGCGAACTGTTTCTGAATGAAATCAACACCATGCCTGGATTCACCCAAATTAGCATGTTTCCCAAATTATGGGAAGCCAGTGGTATTTCTTATTCCGATTTAATCCATCAGCTGATCCAACTTGGTTTTGAACGTTATCAACGGAGAAAATCGCTGCGGACCTCTTTTGACCCTGGACCAGGATCATGACGCGACGAAACGCACGCAATCGCAAACGAAAACGCTTTCAAGCGTCCAGCATCTCAGCGTTGCTGCCCGGCACCTTAGACAAAGGTCGGAAACGTGGACAGTCGCAACAGACAAAGCGCCAGCCGCGGAGAAAAAGACGATCCAAGTTTTTGGCCAGAATCACGGCCCGGTGGGAGTTCTCCCACTATTTCGCAGCGCTGCTGGCGACCATTGGACTTTTGGGCGTATTTCTCCTGTTCACGGATCCCCGCTTTGCCGTGGAAACGCCCATCGTCTCGGGCAATCAGTACACCGACACCAATGAGATCATCAGCATGGCGGCGGTAGACCACGCTAACATCTTCACCGTCAACCCCGATCAGATCACCGCTCGCCTCTCTCTCATTCCTCAGATACAGGAAGCGCATGTTCGTTTAGGGTTGCCCAACCGGGTCTCTATCGACGTCATGGAAAGAGCGCCCATGGTGCTGTATGTCCGCGAGGGAGAAGCCTTTTGGGTGGATATGGAAGGCAAAATATTTCCAGCCGCCGAGCTAACCGCCGACCTTCCCGTGCTTTTAGATGATGACAACTCGGCCAGCATGGATGGTAAGAGACTGGATCCATCCCTTATTCAGGCCATAACCACCCTGAACGCCAGCATGCCTGAATTGACCGAATTCCGTTATCGTCGCGATTACGGCCTGTACTTTCTCAGCCCTGAAGGTTGGCGCGTCTTTCTGGGCGATGCAGACCACATGACAGAGAAATTGCTCAATTGGCAATCCATACGCCAACAGCTCATCCAGCAAGGTCGTCAGATCGAGATTGTCGACCTACGCTTCAACAATGTTTATGTAAGGTGAACGCCCGTGTCTGAGATCATCACCGCAATAGATGTAGGCACCACAAAAATTTGCACTTTCATTGCTGAACGCACGCCAGAGAATGAATTGCATTTACTGGGCGCCGGTTGCACGCGCAGTCGAGGCTTACGTCGCGGCGTGGTGGTGAACATCACGGCTGCCACCGAGGCTATTGCCGATTCGGTGGAAATGGCGGAACAAAAAGCTGGCGTCACCGTCGTCGACGCCAATGTGGGAATTGTGGGCGGACACATCAGCTTTGAAAGCAGCCGGGCTGCGATCACCTTGCCCAAAAATCGTCCCATTGATTTGGCCGCCGTCCATCGCGTCCTCGCCGAAGCCCAAACTATTCCCATTCTTGCCGAACGAGACATCATTCACGTCATTGCTCGCACATTCACCATCGATGGTCAGGAAGGAGTGCAAGAACCCATAGGCATGCATGGACGTCGTCTTGAGGTGGACGCCTACATTGTCACCGGTGCGCATACGGCCATCAATAATTTGAAAAAATGCGTTGAAAACAATGACATCATCGTTACAAATCTTGTTTTAGAGCCTCTGGCCAGTGGCGAGGCCGTGCTTTCGCAGGAAGAACGAGAGGCAGGGGTTGCGGTCGTGGATATCGGTGGCGGCACGACTGACATCGCCATTTACCTCAACGGCGCTGTCTGGCACACCACGATCCTGCAGATCGGCGGCAATCATTTCACCAAAGACCTGGCCACCATCCTCCATACGCCCTATCCTATTGCTGAGAAACTCAAAATCCACTACGGGCATGTCTTGCCAGAAACCATTCCAGAGGAAGAAACCGTCAATGCGCCAAGTTTCGGCGGCAAGGCGAATCAGACGTTTTCCCGCCAGTTTATCGCCGAAATCCTCAATGCTCGGGCTGAAGAGCTGTTGCTGTTCATCCAACGTGAGATCAATCGCTCTGGCTATGGCGATTTGCTTTCGGCCGGGCTGGTGCTGACTGGAGGCGGTGCGCGACTTCCCGGCTTTGATGTGTTGGGCCGATCGTTGTTGGGCCTGCCTGTACGCATTGGCGCTCCCAAACCCCTTGGCGACATTCCTACGGCCCTACTGACCCCCGAAAACGCCTGTGGTGTAGGGCTGCTTTTACAGGCAGTCCGTGAAAATCCCTATGAAAGCAACCCTTCGTTGGAGGGCGGCTCGCTTGCGACCAAAATTGCTCAGTGGATGCGCAATCTTCTGCCCGGCTAAAGTCAGTTTTGAACTTTCCACCATTACCAGTTAAGATACCTGCATATGAATCGCTTTTATTGTAATCGAAAAATCCGGAGGAAGGCTCGATGAGTTCCCGACCTTATGTTGAAAATTTAGCGCAAATTAAAGTGATCGGCGTCGGCGGCGGTGGCGGCAACGCGGTTAACCGCATGATCCAGGAGGGCATTCAGGGCGTTGAGTTCATTGTCGTCAATACGGACGCTCAAGCGCTTATGCTGTCAGAAGCGCCTATTCGCGTCCGCATCGGAGACAAGCTCACGAAAGGATTGGGGTCAGGTGGCGATCCCCGAATTGGCGAGCAGGCCGCCGAAGAATCTGCCGAAGAACTTAAAGAGGTGCTGAAAGGCGCGGATATGATCTTCATTACCGCGGGCATGGGGGGCGGCACTGGCACTGGCGCGTCCCCGGTCATTGCCCGTATTGCTCGAGAAACCGGCGCTCTCACCATCGGCGTGGTCACAAAACCATTCAGCTTCGAAGGCTCTCGTCGCCGACAGATCGCGGAAGAAGGCCATGAGCGATTAAAGGAACATGTCGATACACTCATCGTCATCCCCAATGACCGATTGTTACAGATCGTAGACAAACGAGCCAGTGTACAAGAAGCATTTGCCACTGCGGATGACGTTTTACGACAAGGCATTCAAGGCATCAGCGAACTCATCACCATCCCTGGGTTGATTAACCTGGACTTCGCCGACGTGCGCTCGATTATGAGTGAAGGCGGTGCTGCGTTGATGGCCATTGGCACAGGGCGGGGTGAAAATCGCGCCCAACAAGCCGCTGAGGAAGCGATTCATTCCAAATTGCTGGATATTAGCATTGACGGCGCTCGAGGCATCCTCTTCAATGTCACCGGCAGCGAAGACATGAGCCTGTTCGAGGTCAATGAAGCTGCCGAAATCATTCGTCGCACGGCGCATCCTGAAGCCAACATCATTTTCGGCGCAGTTATCGACCCCGCCCTCAACGACACATTACGCATTACGGTCATCGCCACGGGCTTTGACAATACATCGGATGGAATCATTTCCTCCAGTAGCGTCCGCCGCGGCAACCTTCGATCTCCCGTATCGGAGCCTCCACCTTCGGTTCCCGACAATGAGAACATCGAAATCCCGCCATTCCTCCGCCGCAGTCGTCGAAAGCGACAATAATCCCCTTGCGAGACTTCCTTACACGCCCGCCAGGCCCACCCGCCAGAGCGGGCGTTTTTTATCCCAGTTGGGGCATGATGGCCCCAAACAAGGCATAAAGTGCGATAAGGGCCAAGACGCCCTCGAAAGCGAAAGCCAACCAAAACACGTTGATGCTGGTGATGCGCCTACGGGCCCAAAGCCCCGCGGCCATCCCTCCCGACATCAACAACGCCCATTTGTTCATCTCTCCATAACGCCAACCCCTTCCTAACCACCAGCCGAAGAGCATCAGCGCCGCCATTGCCCCCCAACGGCTACCTCTCACCGAAAACAGCCCCAACAATCCGACGGCCACAGCCAAACCGATAGGCAATAACGCAGGAAACAGATACCGCCCTTGATGTTGAACAAAATCGATGTTATACCAGAGATAAGCCACAACAACAGCGGCAAATTGCGCCAAAAGAAGCCAGCAGCCTCGCATTTGTGCCGGTGTCAACACAAACGCATGGTTTCGCCATCGCCAAAACTGGTAGCCCAACCCCACCACCGCCAATATGG
>WFTO01000082.1 GCA_015485435.1 Anaerolineae bacterium
CCCATACCAGGTTGGCACGGGAACATTTTGCACAGGCTCCCACATCTTCAGATAGGTTTTTTCCAGGCCAAAGGCAATGGCGTAGGGAAGATAGCGCTCAAAAAGTTCGGTAGCCTTTTCCAGTTCGGCATAGTCGTCAAGATTTTTCAAATAGGTGCGAAAAGCCTTCCATTTGGCCGCCTCATCCGCGCCTTTTTGTGTTTTCTTGGGCATAAAATTCGCAAGGATGATGACGCCAAAAGAAAAGATGCCGGGGCCGATCATGATCAGAATCGCGACGGGCGAAATGGCCGCAAGCGCGCTCGTGAACACGCATCCCAGCAGAACATTCAAGATGAATAATCCCACGCCGATCAAGCCCCATTTCGTTCGAATCTTATGGGGGTTTTCAACAAAATATCCCTCTTCCGTCAACGCTTCGTAGATCATGGAAGCGGCTTTTTCGGTGTTTTTATAAAACTTATTTTTCAATTCCGAAAGTTTGCGTTGTTTTTTCCCGTCGAATAATTTTTCGAACAAGAAAACTTCATACGCCCTGAGGTTATCATCGGGATCCCGCAGGCGCGTATAGAGAAAATCTCGTGTCGAGTAGCCGCTATCTTCATCTTCTGCCAGCTCCTCGATACGCAAATAGCCGCTCCGGGCCAGATCCACGATGGTGGCTATGATCTCTTTCATCCCCGCCTTTTCATCGATCACAGCGCCAGCCATTCCCGGAGGCAAGTCAGAAGGGGGCTCAGGGAGATAGGTTGGCGCAATGCGTGGTTGGGGATCTCGTCCCTTTAGATACCAAAGTATATATAAGCCGACCGGCGCCAAAATGATCAGCATGATGGCAAAGAGTAACACAAAGATATCGATCACAGCTTGCCATGGTGATGTCTCCGCGGTTTTGTCGGCCTCTTGTTGCCACGCTGGAGGCGCACCAGCGACAACGCCATGGGTGAACTGCACGCGCACTTCAAAAGGTTGACCGGTCGGAATAGGCTCCTTGGCCGTAAATTTGGCGGTCTGGGGGTCGAGCAATGCCATATCGGCCATGGTGTAATAGGTGTCCATGTTTTCGATAGTGGCCGGGGCTGGCACGCTTACGATCACAACGCTTGATTTCACCTCCCCTGGACGATCAGCATAGACGGCCTTCCACCAAAGCTGGTCTCCCTCATCGTAATATCGCAGCCCGCCATGCACCTTGTAACGCACATAGAACGTACGCGTGGTGTCGGTGGTGGGGTCAAAGAACCATTTTACATACATGCTATCCGCGCGTTGCTCCACATAATAGGTCCCTGGCTCTTCACCTTTACTCTGAAGGTAGTCACCGTTTACATCGCCCACGCGAATATCCGTAATGTCCTCGGTATAACGGGTGCTAATATCTCGGAACCCGTATGTAAATGGCCCGCCTATAAATCGGATCTCTTGTTTTTCGATCACATCGAATGTGCCGTCTGGATTGACGGTGATATCAACATCGAAACGATTCCAAACAACACTTTTGCTTTGAGCCGAAACAGGTAAGGCAATGAGCATCCACAGGGCCAAAATCAATCCGGCCCAGCGCCAAATTTTTATCATCATTCCCTTCCTCGCGAATGAGTATGCCAATACTGTAAAAATTCAGATTACAGGCTGGCGAAAATTATCATAACAAGAAATGGTTTTCGTGGCAAACCAACGGAAAAATCTCAGAAATCAGCAGTTGATATCTCAGTGTAGCAGATGAGCCCCATTTTGAAAAAATGGGTGCGCTTTCATCCAGTATGGCAAGTGAAGGTCACCATGCCCACATTTTAGGAAGGAACAGCAACATCGCCATCAGCAAGGCGACCAACGCCGCCATAAGCACCGCTCCGGCAGCAATGTCCTTGACATCTTTGGCCAGGGGATGAAATTCGGGGCTGGCCAGGTCGGTCAAGGACTCGATGGCGGTGTTCATGGCCTCTGCCACGAAGACTAAACCAATGGTCAGCACCAATAATCCCCACTCTACCATCGAAAGCCCTAAATGCCAGGCGACAATCACGGCCAAAAGCGCCAATACAAGATGTATGCGTGCATTTCTCTCTTTTTGAAATAACTTTGTAATGCCTCTACCGGCGTAAACAAAGGACATTCTCAACCGTATCCATGCCGATTTCACGATTACGCCTCCAACGGAGAGACGCCCATTTCGGTCAGGATTTCGTTTTGGCGGGTCCACATGGCCGCTTTCTCTTCGGGCGTCGCATGATCATAACCCAGAAGATGCAACACGCCATGCACCACAAGCAAAATCAATTCATCCATTAAAGAACGTTGCAGGCGTTGAGCCTGTCGTTGGGTGTAGGGAAAAGCGATGATGATATCTCCCAGGTAGGTCGTTTCCTCCTCCGGGGGCAGCACAAAGGTGTCTGTATCATCTCGCGCGGGGAAGCTGAGCACGTCGGTGGGCCCCTCTTTGCCCAAATATTGTTGATTCAATGCTGCCACCTCCTCATCTCGTGTGATAAGAATAGTGACATCGCCCTGAACATGTTCCGCATTGAGGACGCGTTGAGCCGCTTCTCGCAATCGTTGCTCGTCTACTAAACGCTGATAGACCTCCATGACCTCGATATCGATCATTGCGCATGCTCTCCTTAGTTGGAGGGATTGGAAGAAGGGGCTGGCTCTGCAGACACCGCTTTTTGCACTGTCTTGGTTTCTTCGCCGGGATATTTGACCCGCGGATGATGAATGCCCTGGAGAACCCGGGCAAACGCCTCGGCGATGAGGGTCAGTTCCCCTAGGGTCAGAGGGCTATCGTCAAGTTGGCCCGACATCAAGCGACGATTGATCACGCTCCGGATAATCTCCAACATCTCTTCGCGCGATTGCGGGCGCATGGCCCGAACAGTCGCCTCACAACTATCAGCCAACATTAAAATGGCAGTTTCCTTTGTATGAGGCTTTGGCCCCGGGTAACGAAAGGCCGACTCATCCACCGCTTTGGGATCATCCACCATTTGCACAGCTTTATGATAGAAATACTCCACGCGTGTGGTGCCATGATGCTCTTTGACAAAATCAACGATCGCTGGCGGCAGGCGAAATTTGCGCGCCAGCTCAACGCCATCGGGCACATGGCTGATAATAATGCGCGCACTGGTATATGGATCGATGCGATCATGGGGATTTTCGCCATCGGTGTTGTTTTCGATAAAGAAATAAGGTCGCATGATTTTGCCGATGTCGTGATAATAGCTACCCACGCGCGTCAACAGCGAATCCGCCCCAATAGCGACGGCTGCCTCCTCCGCCATATTGCTGACGATAAGGGTGTGATGATACGTTCCCGGCGCTTTCAGCAACAATTGACGCAACAAAGGATGGTTGGGACGCGATATCTCCAAAAGCTGCAAGCTCGTGGTCACGCCGAATAGTTGTCCTAACAGATAGTAAATAACCAGGGTGAAGCTGCTGGCAAAGACGCCATTGACTGCGCCCGAAAATGCCAGCTCAATCAGCGTCTGGTTATCGAGCGTTTGCAGCAAGGGCAAACGCAATGCCAGCAAGATGAACAAATTCACGACGATGACCCACATCCCTGCGCGCACAAAGCTGTTCAGGCGTTCTGCTTTCCCCAAAGCCAGGGCGCCCACCACGGCCCCCATATAGAGATACGCCAGCAACTCGACGCCGCCGCCGGTAAATTGCCCAATCAACATGACCTGAAGCGCTGCAGCAAGCACAGCCACCGGCAGATCGATCAAAGACCCCACCAACATCGCCATGCTGGCCAGTGGAAACAGATAGCCGAACATGGGATGCATGGGGATCATGAGTTTAGCCGAGAGGATGAACAAGCTAAAAATCATCCCCAGCAATAACGGAGACAAATTTTCCTTCCAGAAATCCCGCCGTCGATAGTTGACAAACACAATCAACGCACTATCCACAATCAACGCGAAGATGAGTGCGGCGATGTAATCATACCAGCTGCGGGTGCGCTGCAACATCCCCGCATGCTTTAACGCTTCGATATCAAGCTCTGTGACGGTTTCACCCTCACGGACGAGCACCTCACCGGCCTCAATGTTGCGCTGAACTGGCTGCACTTTTTGCGCCGCTTCATCACGAGCCCGTTGCGTCGCCTCCTCATTATAAAACGTATTAGCGACAATCAGACCCGAAACCAACGATTCGACAGCTTCCGCCTGTTTTTCATTAAGCTGCAAGGAGATGAGAGATGGCACCGAACGCCGGGCCTTTTGCTCCTCACCCTCCCGAATCTCCTGCCGCATGACAATCCCTAAAATGCGCAGGGCCTCATTGGCTACGGCCTGCCATTCATCCTCCGAGATATCCAAAATATTGGCGGCTTCGGCGTCCGACAGATTCAGATCGGGGATCGCTTGCAACCAGGCGATTTTCTGGGCTCGGGTGGCGTTGGGATCGTTGCGCACCAAATTGATAAATGCAATCACATCCTGAGCGCGAGCGATCTGACGACGGGCCACATGGGTGTCTGGCAGGTCATAGATGGGCTGGACCTTTTGCCGGGCTTGCTCGCGAGCCTCGTTGGTGAGCACCTCGCTGGTGTAACTGGTTGATATGGGTGAAACCACGGTCTTGGGACTGGGCTGGCCCACCTCCACCTGCACACTCCCTGCGCCAGGAAAATCAACCACCTGAACGATAAACACCACCGCGCCCACAAAGAGCGCAAAAAGAACCAGCCGCAGACGCGCGCGCCAACGA
>WFTO01000083.1 GCA_015485435.1 Anaerolineae bacterium
GCAGCAGGGTCACCATGAGGTCACGCGGGGCGACTTTGACCCCCTTCACCTCGACTGGCTCTGGGCTGTTCAGGCCGTATTCGGCCAGCACCCGCACTTTCTCTACGGTCTCCGGGGCCATGCCCCAGTAGTTGATCTTGAAGAAGACCTCCCGCACGCCCTTGTCGGCGAAGGAGATGGGCAGGGTAGCCACCTCGGAGTGCAGGGAGAGATGCATGGGCAGGATACCCAGGGGTTCGACGAACTGGTAATCCTCGAATTCGCTGAGGGGCTCCGCTTCGATGAACTCGCCATCCCGGAAGACCATAGGCTTCATGGTGAGCTCGTCGAGGATGGTGGCCACCGCGTAGGTGAAGGCGGTGTTGTCAGGGGGCGGGGGCTTGATGCCGTCGTAGATGCGGATGGACGTGATGCGGTTGAGGCGGTCGGCCGCGTAGCGGGCCTGGACGTTAGGCACGCCGGGCGCGGAGCCCATGCCCAACACCGCGGATACGCCCGCCTCCCGGAAGCGCTCGTCGAGCTGCAACTGCTTGCGGGTGGTATGGAAGAGTCCGCCCAGGTCCACGTAGGGCGTGCGGGCCTGGATGCAGGCTTCCATGACGGGCAGGTTGGTGTAGTAAACGGTGGCGTTGACCACGGCGTCCGAGTCGCTCAGCGCAGCGACCAGCGCGTCGCGGTCGCGCAGGTCGACGGATGCGATGCGGATTTTGGGACTGCCGATGAAATCGGCCACCGCGCGGGCGGCCTGTTGATTCAAGTCGGCAATGACGACTTCATCGACACGGGGATCATTGGCTAGTGTTTGTACGGCGATGCCGCCCATCTTGCCGGCACCGCCTAGAACAGTAATTTTCATAGTTGGGTATATTTTGAGGTGGATATCTGGTTTCGGGAATCGTATTGGGAAGTTAAGGGAGTAATCAGTGTTCAGTCATCAGTAATCAGTTGGGATGAAGAACTCGTCTAGATCGGAGGAAGTGTGGTAAATGGGGCCAGGTTCGCGTAGGGTTTGATCAAGGACGCCGCAAAAACGATTCGATTTAGCGATCATGCCCGAGAGAAGGCGACCAATTTCCAGGCAATCATCAATGAGTTCATCCCTTACCTTCTTGTCGATATAACCGGCATCCCATGCCATTTCTACCCAATGCTGCGTCTCTTGTTGCTCGCCATCAGCATCCGTCAATTTGCTAATGAAGTGTTTTTCATAACGACGTTTAGCCCAGGCTTCAGCGATCTGTGCGCCAATGGCGCGGGAGGAGCGGCGAATTTGGTCGGTCAACGCGTACCGCTCCTCCCGGGGAAAGGTTTTACTGATCTCGAAGATGCGATTTGCCAGCGCCCGCGCCTTCTGATACACGATCAGATCCCGAAACGTGCGGACATAAGGCAAACGCGACATGCTCATCCTCACTGATTACTGTTTACTGATAACTGATTACTGAAGCTGCTCGGCTATCCACTCCAGTCCAAGCTCAGCCAACTTCTCCCGCGTCGGCACGCCGTTCTGGTCCCAGCCGGCCATCTCGTAATACCAGCCTTTGGCCTGTTCCAGCTCTTCGGGAGTCAGATGGATGCCGTCGCTGCGCCCGCCTTTCAGGGGCTTGTACAGCTTCTTGGGCAGGGAGTCATCGTCTCGGGTGAAGCCCTCGCGGGCGTTGAAGGCCCGCAGCATGTTCAACACCCGCTCGCCCACCTCCTGAACGCCCTCGATGCCGATATCCCAGCTGATGGTCACCTTGATGAGCTCAGCCAGTTGGTCGGGGCCGTAGAGATGCCAGGCCGGGCCGAAGACGAACTGACAGATGTTGAAGCTGTTCAGAGCCATGTAGAGCTTTTCCGTGGTCAGGGCGAAGTGGACCTTCTCCTTGTTCAGCACCTTGTTGGGCTGCGCCTCGCCCAGGCCCAGCATGGCCATGCGCTCGGGGTACCACTTCCAGGAAGGATCGTGTTCGCTGGACTGATGGTCCGCGCCGTACGGGTTGACTGCATAGATGAGGCCCAGGGAGCGCTTGACCTGGGGCATGTGCGCGGGCATCTCCTGCTTCTTCACCGCCACCACCAGGTCTTGGGCTTTTTCGCCGAATTTTTCCGCGGCCCGGGCCGACCCTTCGGCCAGGATGGCTCCAAAGCCCTCTTTTTTGCCGATCTGCTCCACCATCTTCACCATGGCCTCGGCGTTGCCAAAGGTCAGGCAGACGCCGCCCGTGTCCTCCTTGGTGATGTAACCATGCTCGAACGCGTCCATGGCCCAGGCGATGGTAGCCCCGCAGGAAATGGTGTCCATGCCGTACATGTTGCATAGCTTGTTGGCGTAGGCGATGGCCTCCAGGTCGTCCACATTGCAGTAGGAGCCGAAGGTGGCCAGGGTCTCATACTCGGGCCCGCCATAGCGGGGCTCCACCTTGTAGCGATTCTCCGCTTCGACGACGCGCTTGCAGCGCACGGTGCAGGCGTAGCAGGTGTCCCGCTCCTTGAGGATGGTGTCGGCCATGTGATGGCCGGAGATCTCGTGGGCGCAGGCGAAGTAACCGCTGTCCCAGTTGTGGGTGGGCAGGCCGCCCCCCTTGCTCTGACCTTTGACGATCTCCGCGGTGCCCAGCAGGCCCATGCCGTAGATATCGGAATCGGGGAATTCCTTGACGCCCCATTTGGTCAACTGAGTCAAGCCTTTCATGTCCGCGAATTTCGCGTTCTTCTTGCTTCCCCGCACGACCACGGCCTTCAGGTTTTTGCTGCCCATGACCGCGCCCATGCCCGTGCGGCCATTGGCCCGGTTGCCGTAGGTGATGATGGCAGCGAAGCGCACGCCCTTTTCGCCCGCGGGACCCACCTGAGCGATGTGCACCCGCCTGTCGCCCAGCTCCTCCTTGATGGCGTCTTCCACCACGTCGGTGGTCTTTCCCCACAGGTGGGAGGCGTCCCGCAGCTCGGCCTGGCCCTCCTTCACCCACAGGTAAACCGGTTTGGGCGCTTTGCCGTGGAAGACGAACGCGTCGAAGCCCGCGAATTTCATCTCCGCGGGGAAGAATCCGCCCGATTGGGAATCCCCCACCGCGCCGGTGAGGGGGGATTTGGCATTGACAGTGAGGCGACTCTGGCCCGAGATGGGTGCGCCCGTAGGGCCGCTGATGGAAAAAACCAGCGTATTCTCCGGGCCGAGGGGATCCGCGCCCTTGGGCGTGTGCTTGAGCAGATAATAGAGGCCGAAGCCCGTGCCGCCCACATACTTGCGATAAAAGTCTTCGGACGGCGTTTCGACTTCCAACCGACCGTCATCGAGATAAACGTGTAAAATCTTGCCAGCGTATCCGTACATCAAGACCTCCTATTGAATGGATGCCGTTTCTGAATGAAAACTGCTGAATCTGCACTGTCTCTGACGAAAGGTGACGCTCATCCATGGTCACCTTTCGTCAGAGAGTAATACCAAATATCACGCTGTTCCCGCGACTTTTTTCATAATGTGCTCGGGCACAGGAATGCTGGCATCGGCATAATCTGCCCGTACAGGCTCTAGGATTACCTGCTTCACGGGCAGCAGGCCCGCCCACAACGGCAAATCTCGATCCTCGCCATCATCGCC
>WFTO01000084.1 GCA_015485435.1 Anaerolineae bacterium
CCACAGCCCACCTCAACGCCCACCGCCACCAGCACGCCTGTCCTCAAGCAACAAAAAGAGGACGCTGTCCGTGCGCCCAGCGCCATTCCGGCCATGCCCCAGCCCACACCACCACCATCAGGGGTGGCTCAACTGCCCTGGCCTCCCCATTTGGGAACCGACCAACCTCACTTTCTACTGGCGCGGCCCACCTCACCCGAATTCAATCAACTCGAAGATAATGGCTACGCCTTCGGGAGCACCGCCAACGGTCGATATCGCTCCCATCACGGCGTCGATATTGCCAACCCCATGGGCGTTCCCCTGCTGGCGCCAGCCGATGGCGTGGTTTACTACGCCGGTCGCGATGACGCCGCAAACCAATTCGGTCCCTATCCCAACTTCTATGGCAATGTCCTGGTGATCCAACTGGATCAAACCTGGAACGGCCATACCATCTACGCGCTGTACGGACACATGCAATCCATTGATGTCCGCACTGGGGACCGCGTCGTTCGCGGCCAACAGGTGGCGCGCACAGGCATGGAGGGCATTGCCATTGGACCCCATGTGCATGTTGAAGTGCGACTGGATGACCCCAAGGACTACAACAATGTCTATAATACGGCATTGTGGATGGAGCCCTTCGCAGGGTATGGCGTGCTTGCAGGGCAGGTGATTACGGAAGATGGTCGGGCCTGGCACGAAGTCAAGTTGCATGTTTACCGGCTTACTGACGCCGGTTCCAGGCTGTATCGGGTCATCCCGACCTACGCCATGGATGTTGGACTTCGCCCAGACCCGATGTTGGCCGAAAATGCCGTGTTAGGATCTGTGCCTGCAGGCCAATATGAAGTCGTGCTCAAATTAGCGGGCAAAACCTACCGTCAACGCGTCTACGTGGCGCCGGGAGCGATCGGTTGGTTTCGTTTTGTGATTCAACCCTGATCGCTAGGGGCGTCGCCATACACATCCCAAATATCCTGAAACACCTCTGGAGCCAGGGGGTAGATCAGTCGGAGCATTTGATGGGCCACCTCGCGCACCTCCCACTGGGCGGCTTTGTCAAGTCTTAACCAGAAGAAATGACGCAGCCCAGGATAATGCAGGGTCATCACCAGGCGGGTTTCCGCCGCGTTGGGCAATAAAAACCGTGCATCCTCTTTGCGAATGCCCATGTCACGCAATCGACGATAAGCTGCCTGCAAATCCTCCCAGGCCCTATCCAACACCCTTTGTGCGTCGGGATTGGCCGCGATCGCGGGCGGTGTCACGGGCGCCCAGCCTCCCTTCTGTAAATCCACATAGCGTTGGCTTTCCTGACTGAATGAAGCCAATCGATGGCGAACAATCTGATGACTGCATGTGCGGGAGATACCCTCAACCAAAAAGGTGGCCGCGCCGTGTTTTTCTGGCTCAGGAATGCCCACAGTGGGGACATAGCCCAGCAAGGTAACCTTAGCCATGAACTTCCTCCTGTGCAATTGGCAGATCTCGAAATACCGCTGGGGTGATGGGCAATGCCAAACGGGCCAGGTCGGCAGCCAGCTGAGAATCAGAGCGTCGCCAGAAGTCGCGGACATTGCGAGCGTTCATGCTAAAAATCCAGGCGTCCCCTCCCAGATCGGTGAACTCCACGGTTGGCAGGCTGGTCAATAGCAAGACGTCTCGATTCAATGGCTGCCCAGTGACCTTGAAAATGAACCGAACGTGTTCAATAATGTCCTCATGCCCTTCCCGCACTCGCAGATCGATAAAGGTGGGATTATGCCCCATTTTTGCATCTGAGCGATAACAGATGCGTCCGGCATATTCAATGAGATTTTCTTGCAAGGTGCCTGCGCCCTTTGAAATAGGTACATCATCAAATTGCGCCGGCAACATGCGTGTAAAACTCAACAGTTCAACCTTTAACATGGACCCTCCTTCCATAACGAATACGTATTATTCATGTGAGATCATAGGATAAAGCATTGGCTTTTTCAAACCAAATTTTGAAAAAGGCTTTGTGTCCGACGAAGCTGATACAATATCCTGGGAAAAAACAGACACGTGTTACTCTGCGTGGTCTCGACAAAGTGTTTTAACAGGAGGGCGCAGTCCTGCCTTCGGCGCTAAACGCCTCTTAGTGCAAC
>WFTO01000085.1 GCA_015485435.1 Anaerolineae bacterium
ATCGATCCTTCGATTTGCATTCGTTGTGGCATGTGTTACGAAGTATGCAACTTCGATTCAATCATCATTACGACCCCGCGAGTCGATTTCAAAATCGCCAATCCTGTGGAATCATCATAAATCCATGCGCTTGCCTACCATTCCGATCTTCCATGTCTATTGACAAACTTTATCGTTCTGCACAAATGAGGATGGATGACACCGATTGATGGGTGTAAATCGTCCATCGCCCAGCCCTAAAGACCTTTCATCTTAGCGCTTCGCAAACATTATTTTTGGCAGGGATATGCCTATGACCATTCAGCTCATCATCAATAACCAATCCGTTACCGCACCCGAGGGCAGCACCATCCTGGAGGCGGCCAAGCTGGCAGGGATTGAGATACCCACTCTCTGTCATCATCCCGATCTGACCGATGTGGGCGCCTGCCGTATGTGCGTCGTTTCGGTGCAGGGTGCGCGTGGTTTGCAAACCGCATGCACCACGCCAGTTGCTGAAGGGATGGTCGTTGACACCATGAGTGAAACGGCTGTGGCCTCCCGTAAATTCACCCTTGAGATGCTCCTCACCGATCATCCCAATGATTGTATGACTTGTGAGGTGAACGGGGATTGCGAACTGCAGGACCTTGTGTACGATTACGGCGTGACATGGCCTGACCATGGGGGTCGACGCCACCAGTATGAGATCGATCCTGATCCGAACCCCTTTATCTTCATCGATCGCAATAAATGCATCCTTTGCGGTCGCTGCATTCGGGCGTGTGAGGAGATTCAAAATCGCGATGTGTGGAGTTTCGCCCACCGCGGGTTTGAGACGAAGCTTGTTGCCGGTGCGGATCAATTCCTGCTGGATGCAGGCTGCGAGAGCTGTGGACAATGCGTTGCCTACTGTCCCGTCGGCGCGCTCTTCGACAAAATGAGTCTGGGGAAAGGCCGACTCAGTCAGGTGGAGAAGGTGCGAACCACATGCTCCTACTGTGGTGTTGGCTGCAATTTCAACCTCAACGTGCGTAATAACAAAATCATCCGCGTCACCAGCACCCAGGATGCGCCGGTAAATGGCCTTTCGTTATGTGTGAAGGGTCGCTATGGCTACGATTACGTCCATCACCCCGATCGGCTGACGCGGCCCATGGTGCGGGCCAAATGGTTAGACCCCGCGCTGTTGGAGCGTCAATTAGACAGTGGCGCCTGGGATGTGGTAAGCGAAGCGGAAAAACGTCGCTCGATGCTGACTTATCAGCGGGCTCAAACCAATGGAAACGATGCCTATCAATCGCTGAAAGTATCTCCCGACACCTTCATTCGCACCGATTGGGATACGGCCCTGGATGTGGTCGCCCAAAAATTTACGCAAACAAAGCAACAATATGGCGGCGACGCCTTTGCGCTGATGGCGTCGGCAAAATGTACCAATGAGGAAAACTTCATTTTCAATAAATTCACCAGACAGATGTTAGCAACGCACAGTATCGATCACTGTGCCCGGTTGTGACACTCCAGCACAGTCACCGGTCTGGTGATGACTTTTGGCAGCGGTGCGATGACCAACACCATCGCCGATATCGCGGAAGAGAGTCAATGCATTTTTATCATTGGCTCCAATACCACAGAAAACCATCCCGTTATTGGGACAAAGATCCGGCGCGCGAAGCGACATCGTGGCGCCAAGCTCATTGTTGCTGATCCGCGACGCATCGACATCACCCAGTATGCGGATTTGCACCTCCAACATCGCCCGGGCACCGATCTTGCTCTGCTCAACGGGTTAATGCATATTATTCTGCGAGAAGGCTGGCAGGATGAAGCGTTTATCCGTGAACGCACTGAAGGATTTGACGAGTTAAAACGCATCGTTAGCAAATATACGCCCGAGGTAACCAGTGAGATCACCGGCGTGCCTGTGGAAGACCTTGAGCTGGCGGCGAGAATGCTCGGCGAAAATCGCCCAGGAGCGCTGTTGTACGCCATGGGCATCACACAACACACCACGGGCGTTGCCAACGTGATGGCATGCGCCAATCTGCAGATGTTGCTTGGCAACCTGGGGGTTCCCGGCGGCGGCGTCAATCCCTTGCGAGGGCAGAATAATGTTCAAGGCGCCTGTGATATGGGTGGTCTGCCGGATGTATTCCCAGGGTATCAAAAAGTTACCGATGCCAACGCTCGAGCAAAATTCGAGGCGGCGTGGGGAGTGAAGCTACCCGATTATGCCGGTTTGACCGTCACAGAGATGCTCAACGCCGCCCAAGCGGGCGAGGTGAAATGCCTGTACATCATCGGCGAAAACCCCATGACCAGTGAGCCCGATTTGAACCATACCCGCCACTCGCTCAACAGCACCGAATTCATCGTCGTTCAAGACCTATTTATGAGTGAAACGGCCCAGTTCGCGGATGTGATCCTCCCGGCCGCGGCATCTGCCGAAAAGGAAGGCACCTTCACCAACACGGAGCGCCGAGTGCAGCGGGTGCGTAAGGCCGTGGAGCCACCGGGCGAAGCCCAACCGGACGACTGGATCATCATCCAAATCGCGCGGCGGATGCTGGCCCTTGGCGCGACCTCGCCCGATCCCAGCGCCCCCTGGGCGAACTGGGATTACGAGAGCATGGCCGACATCTGGAAGGAGATCAACGCTCTGACGCCCATCTACGCGGGCGTCACCTGGGAGCGGTTGGAAGCAGGTGAGCAGTTGCACTGGCCCGTGCCTTCACCCGACCATCCCGGCACACCCATCCTGCATACCAAACAATTCTCTCGCGGCCTGGGGCGCTTCATCGCCAACGACCACGTGCCCCCAGCCGAGCGCCCCGACGACGAATTCCCGCTGGTGCTGACCACGGGCAGAGTGCTTTATCATTGGCATGGCGGAGAGATGACCCATCGGGCCCAGGGGCTGGAGGCTATGTACCCGCAGGCCCTGGTGGAGATCAATCCCAAGGATGCGCGCAAGGTGGGCATTCAGGATGGCGATCTGATCAAAGTCACATCCCGCCGGGGCGAGATCATCTCCAGGGCTCAGGTC
>WFTO01000086.1 GCA_015485435.1 Anaerolineae bacterium
CCTTCATTGGCCTGATCGAAGACGAGAATACCCAAAAATTTGGGCAACAAGACCATGTCGGCCTTCATGCCGGGCTTTGCTTTAATCACTTCTCCGCTAGGCGCTTGCGCCTCGGGCGCTTTGGTCGGTTCCTCTTTAGGGGCCTGCGTAGGCTCTTCTTTCGCTGGAGCCTGGGTGGGCTGCTCAGATACAGGCGCTTCGGTGGGGGTGGCGGCGCCGCCACAGGCTGTCAGCAATAATGCCAACACCAAAATGGTAGCCATTAGGCTAAAATACTTTTTCATTCTTGCCCTCCTGTTGAGAACTGCAAAGGTAATTGAGAGAAAAGGTGTTCTAGGTGGACTCTGTGGTTGGTTCGTGGGATGAAGGGTACGGTACATCACGTGGATATTCGCCTCCTTTTTGATGGGGTGTTTGGGGTATTAGCGACTGTCAACGAATGGCTTGCCGGTTGGCGCGGCCATACGACGACGCTGCCACGCGTTTCGCAGCCATTGCGCAAGGTTAGGTAAAAGCACTGAGAGAATCAATAGGATGCCGATCACGCCGGTCTGCAAATGCCCGGTCAGATTGAGCAAAGACATGCCATTACGCATATTGAGCACAATCAAAATCGAGAGCAACACCCCATAAATGGTTCCAGACCCACCAAAAATGCTCACCCCACCCAATAGCACCATGGTGATAATATCCAGCTCAAAGCCCAAGGCTGTGTCACCTCGCACGGCGCCCAAGCGAGCAGCAAACAAAATGCCCGCCAACCCTGCCACCGCCCCCGAGAGGGTAAATAGAATCAATTTTATGCGGCGTACATTGATTCCCGAATATCGAGCAACCTCCTGATTATTGCCAATCACATAAACATAGCGCCCGAAACCGGAATACTGCAAAACAATGATGGCAAGGATGGCCAACAAGAAGAACAAAATCAAAGCAAATGGCAGGGGGCCAATCATCGCCTGCTGTCCCAGATGATTAAACCATTCAGGAAAATCGCCAAAGGATTTATCCTCCATAAACACACGGGCACCGCCGCGATACATGATCATCGTCGCCAAAGTCACCACCAACGAAGGAAGGCCCACATAGGCAATCCAAAAGCCGTTAAAAAGCCCAGCGAGCACACCCAACCCCAAGGCTACGACCAACGCCAGCCCAAAAGGATATCCGGCATGATTCATCCACGCCAAAACCGCCGCGGTCAAGCCCATCGTCGACGCCACCGACAGATCGATCTCGGCATTGATGATGATAAACGCCATGATCAGTGCCACAATAATCTTTTCGATGGACAATTGAAACAGGTTGATCCAATTATTGATCTGCAGATATTCGGGAGCTAGCGAACTGTTGAAAATGACAATAATCACCAAAACCGCCAGCAAAAATCCTTCCCAACTCTTCAATGATCTCACGATCCTACTCATGCGGCACCTCCTGAGCAGGCGTCTCCTGATATGGTTGAGGAACAGGCATCTCCCTTCTTGCCCAAAAACGTTTCAATCGGTTCATAACCACAGCGTCCAGCGCAACCGACATCAAAATCAGAAAGCCTAAAAGAAAATCTCGCCAAAACTCACTAATGGCCATCCAGCGAATCAAACTTTGGTCGAGGATGTTGACAAGCGTAGCCCCAAGCAGTGCCCCGATGACCGTGCCCGAGCCTCCGAAAATGTTTACGCCACCGACCACCACCGCGCCCACGGCGGCAAATTCCAACCCCAAACCTGCGACGACGGTGATGTTGCCGAATCGGGCAAGATACATAAACCCAGCAAGCCCCGAGAGAGCGCCTGAAAGCACAAATGCCAGGAAAACAATCCTTTTGGAAGCGATTCCCGCCATCTCGGCCGCATCGGCATTGGAACCAATCGCATACAACCGTCTGCCAAAAGAAGTGTATTTGAGAATAAGATGGAAGAGAATCACCACAACGAAGGCCAAAGCCACCATCACGCGAAAATCCAACTTGCCAATCTCAAACACATTCTTACGCGGCAGCTCCAACAGCCATTGCGGCAGATCGGCAGTAAGCACGGTTTGCGCACCCGAAAACTGAACCAAAGCAGAACGATAAATTGCCAGCGTGCCTAAGGTGACGATGATGGATGGAATACCACCATACGCCACCAGTAGGCCATTGATCAACCCCATCACCAGCCCCATGCCAATGCTCATGGAGATAATCGTCCATGGCGACAATTCATTGTGATGAGCAAGGATCTGGCCACCGAAATAGGCTGTAAAACCCACAATCGACCCGATTGAGAGATCGATATTCGCTGTGAGAACGACCAAAGTTTGCGCCACCGCCAATACAGCAATTAAGGCCACGCTGGTGGAGACCCGATTAAAAAATCGAGGGCTAAAGTAATTCTGGATCTGCGTGCTGAAGAAAAACATCATCAGCAAAATCAGAATAAACAGCACGAATTCGCGTAACTGTTCGGGTTGGACTCGTTGCATGAGTTTATTCATGATCCCCCTCCAGCACGGTCTGAGGTTGCCCCATGGCTGCAGTCATGATGATTTCCTGGGTTGCCTGATCACGATGAAAGATGCCCATCTGTCGTCCTTCGCGCATCACCAAAACGCGATCGCTCATCGAGAGCACCTCGGGCAAATCGGAGGAAATGACGATAATGGCCAATCCTTGTTCCGCCAGCTCATCCACCAACTGATGCACTTCCGCCTTCGCACCGACATCGATCCCACGGGTAGGCTCATCCAATATCAAGACCTTGGGACCTGCATTCAGCCACTTGGCTAACATGACCTTTTGCTGATTACCTCCCGAAAGTTGCGCCACAGGCGTTTCGACTGAAGGAGCGCGAATGCTCAGCCGTTCTCGAAACTTCTCCGCGACGCTCTTTTCTTTTTGACGCCGAACCAACCCCAGGCCATTCAAATAGCGCTTCAGCGTGGGTAAGGTGATATTGGTAGCAATTGACATGGGCAACACCAATCCTAACTGCCTTCGATCTTCACTCATGTAGGCAATACCCGCCTCCAGGGCCTGTTTCGGCGAACGGATTTGCAACTCCCGCCCCTCAAGAATGATGCGTCCTCTATCGGCAGGCTCGATGCCAAACAGAGCCAACCCCACATCGGTGCGCCTGGAGCCCACCAGTCCAGCGAAGCCCAACACCTCGCCTCGCCTGACCTCAAAGTGGATATCCGCGAACACCCCCTCCTTGCTCAAGCCTTTAACCTCGAGTGCCACCTCGCCCCATTGGGCCGAGGTTTTCGAAAAGAACTCGTGAACTTCACGCCCCACCATCTCTCGAATCACTTGTTCGGTGGTCACCTCATGCGATAGGTGTGTGGCGATGTGTTTTCCATCCCGCAACACCGTGATGCGATCCGCGATCTCAAACACCTCCTCGAGACGATGCCCAATGAACAGGATCGCCACCCCCTTGTTGCGCAAACGATCCACCAACTGAAATAATTGATGCACTTCATGCGCCGACAACGAGGCGGTGGGCTCATCCATGATCAAAACGCGAGCATCCAGTGAGATGGCCTTGGCAATCTCAACCACCTGTTGAGCGGCCAGGGTCAAGCCCCGAGCTGGCTGACGCACATCCAAACGCACATCCAATTGCCCTAAAATCGCTTCCGCCCGGCGATACATCTGTTTCCAGCGTACAATGGGGCCAAAATTGCGATGACTGATGAAAATATTCTCAGCCACATTCAAATCGGGGAAGACCATCGGTTCCTGATAAATCGCCGCAATCCCATACCCTTGCGCCTCCTGAGAGTTCCTGACGCGAATCACCCTCCCATCCAATCGCATTTCCCCTCCGTCGGGCTGATAGATGCCGGTCATAATTTTTATCAATGTCGATTTGCCCGCGCCGTTCTCGCCAATCAACGCCTGCACTTCGCCAGGATAAATATCCAGCGAGACATCATCCAGCGCCTGGGTGGCGCCAAAGCGCTTGGAGATATGTCGCAATGTCATAATGGGTTTCATGTTAGATTTCATTCAACTGCCTTCTACTATGCAGAATTACACCAAAATAACTCGGACGCCCCTGGTTCGCACATCCTCAACCATGTGTTCTGGGGCGTCCGAATCGGTGATGATGGTGTCGATTTGATCAAGCGATGCAAAGGTTGCGGTGGCGACCTGACCCCACTTATGGGCATCAATGACCCCGATGACGTGTCGACAGCGGGCCACTAATTCACGTTTCGTTCTGACCTCATCAAGATTGACATCGGTCAGTCCTTCTTGCAAAGTAAATCCCCGGGCTCCAAAGAAACCGATCCGAATGTGAATATCTGCAATGGCGCTGTTTTCAATGGGACCGACCAGCGAAATTGACTCCCGTCGCAAACTCACTCCGGGCATCAATACATGAATTTGCGGATAGGCCAGCAACGCCATGGCGACTTTCAGGCTATTGGTGATAACAGTTAGTTCCGCCAAATGCTGCAAATGGGGCGTAATGGCCTGAGCGGTCGTGCTGGCATCGATTGCGATGGTATCACCATTGCGAATCAACGTCGCAGCCATCTTGCCGATACGGGTTTTTTGGGCTGCATGCAATTGCTTCCGCACATCATAAGAAAGCTCCGGAAGCGCTGTTGTCGCCATCGCCCCGCCACGCACCCGTTGCACCAACCCCTGCTCACTCAACGCCTGCAAATCCGCCCTGATGGTCACCTCGGTCACACCGAAACGTTGACTCAATTCCGCTACAGACAATTGGCCCGCCTCTTCCAATGCGGCGATAATGGCCTGTCTGCGTTCGGTCAGACGATGTGGCTTTCCCACGAGAGGTCTCCTGCTGGGAG
>WFTO01000087.1 GCA_015485435.1 Anaerolineae bacterium
GGGCAGAGGATTCGAAAGCAGCTATCAGACTTGTTGGATCGTGGGCAGCAATAGCCCGCTTATTCACCCTCCCACTGTCACAGATTTTTAACTCTTTTTTACGCGCTTTGTTATTTATTTCACGATATAATACCATCTAAAATGCTCTCAATGAGAGGCCCTATGTTCCGCTGGCCTCTGAAGGTGCGGCTCTCTCGCTCCACCAGTGAGGGTGCCAGCCAATCGGGTTGCTTATAGGCAAAGTTCATCCACAGCCTGGATGTCATGCAGCGTCCATCGGGGCCTCCATACACCCGAGGGGCGCTGCGTTATTTTGAGGAGCATGCACCATGGATAACACGACCGGATTGCTGCTGATTTGCTGTTGTCTCGCCTCCCTATTGGCCTTTGTGGCAGCGGTGAGCTTCATCGCCAGCCGGTCGCCGAAGAGCAAACTCGGCCGCGCAGCTAAGGCCATCGATAATTTTATCGATCGTCTCCCCGATTGAATGGGCGAGGGCCTCTTGGGGGGATAAGAAGTTGTTTCTCGCCGCCAGGCGAGTCCTCCGGTGAGCAAGGCATTGGATCAGATGGCGCCCCTCAGAAGGGAGGCCGGGAAACCGGCGCCACATCGATTTCTGATCTGGGGAGGAAGGCATGAGAGAGAAGATTTCTTTCGTCCTGGTGGGATCATTGCTTATCATCGCCATCGCGCTGACTTTCTGGATTCATGCGGCCTTGGGGCTGGTTGTCCTCCTTTTCTGCCTAGCTGTCTTTGGCTACATCTATGGCGTATACAAGAAGAGGATAGACCAAGTGCTGGCTGAGGTAGCGAAAAGGACGGGCTTGCGCTATCAGAAGGGTACCCTGACTCACGGTGTCCTTAAGGGGAAATACAGGGGCTATGACACAGAGGTGGGAGTCTACAGCTCCTTTGATGGGATGGGCGGCTTGGGCACTCTGTTGACAGCCACCACGGGAATGGCTGGGCTGTCCACCCTTGACATCCAGAATGTCACCACCATTCGCATGACCCACGATTTGCCTGTAAGCGAGGAGAAGATCATCTCCCGGGATTGGCCGACCGTGCTGGTCCAGCGGGGCCGGATTGTGCTCAGCCTGCCCTATGTTTCACGCAGCGCCGATGAGATTGTGCGCTGTCTGGAAAGGTTGGCTGAAGAGGTCGAGCTTCTATCCCGCCAGAGTGGTAGTAAGCCCTGATTTTGGGCTGGAGGGGAGAGCCGAGCGGGGCCCGCCACAGCCCGAGCCCATAGCGCGGAATGGGATCACCTTGATCTCACTGCAAAGGGCATGGAGTCGACAGGCCAGGAGAAAAGATCATGAAGCGAGCCATGGCGCTGATGGTAGCGGTTCAGGTCGTATCCCTTTTCCTTTTCCTGCGTGCGGATGCCGCCGGGATGGGTCGGGGTGAACTGCAAGGGAGCGAGCCCACTCCCGTTCCCTACCGGCAGGTGATTTACCAAGGCACCGTGCTGATGGATGAGGCGTGGATAGCGCAGCACAAAGATGAGGATCATCGAATCATTCGCGTCGAAGTTCCCCTGCCCGGGCCGGGATATCTTCCCAATTGGGACGCCCCCTTTACCCGATTGGACGACCCTAATGGTTGGTGTGCTTATGGGCCTGGGTTCGAGGTGTATATTCGCGACCCCCAGGGCGAGATCAAGAATTTTTGGGATTGGACAAGCGGGGGAACGGCGATTTTCGAGTTTGGGGAATGCCTGAGTTCAGACATCGACCCCTACCCATACAAAATCGATTTGACGGTGTACTGGGATCCCGATTCGGATGGTGATAAGGTGCCCGATTATCTGGATCAGTGCCCTGACGTGCCGCAGCCCGGGGCGGATAATAGGAGCAGCGGCTGCCCGCTGGAGACGCCAACGCCTTATCCTGTATGTGAGCTGCAATTGCATGTGTCGCCCGAGGAAATCGGAGCCGGTGAGATAGCCACCTTGGACCTGGTCGTCACCGACAGCCAGGGGCCGGTGGTGGGCAGGACCGCCAGCGTAATGATCTCGAACGGACCCGGCGCGGTGGATGGGCCATATGAAACCGATGCCAACGGCGAGGCTACATTCACCTATCTGCCGCCGGAGCAGATCCTGAGCGACACGTGGGTGGAGCTGCAGGCGATGGTGGACGGGTGCCCGGGGGAGATGGCAACGGCGCAGCTCGCATTGCTGGCCGAGGGCGCCTCTGCTACCAACCCCATGGTCACTCCGACCGCTACAGGCCCTGTTCGTATTAAGGTCTCGGTCCTGGACAAGAATGCAGCCCAGGAGCCCTATCTTGGCATCGCCTCTGATGGGGTCAGCACCCTCGCCCTGGTAGCTGAATTGAGCGGGCCGGCCAGCGCTGATCAAGTTTCCTGGGACCTGGAACTGCTGGGTGAGGGAACGAGAGCCGGCTGGCTCTACGCGGATGAGCGCAGTGACGCATCCCACTCAGTGGTCATCTTTAAGCCCCCTGAGGCCTTTGAGCAGCCATTTGCCGTGCGCGTCACGGCTCGCGTCTGGGCTCCCTCGGGGGAAAGTGTGCAAGATAGCGTGGACATTCGCGTTGTTCGCCCCCCGGTATTGCTGGTGCATGGGATCTGGTCGACTCGGATATCGATGGTTCCCCTTGGCCGCTTTCTGTTGTTGACGGATCAATTCGCGCTTGTTCGCACCGTGGATTATGGCCTTAGCCCGCGCAAGAGTTATGACGACATGCGAAAGTCGGTCCAATATGTTGCCGAGGGCGTCGAGGGAGCGCTGGCCCGATTCGACCAGATGGGCTTGAAGACAGCGCGGGTGGACATCGTGGCCCACAGTATGGGCGGCCTGCTTTCGCGGTTGTATATCGTCGGTGATGGGCATTCCCTGCCGCCCCATTCGGACAAGGTGCGCAAGCTGATCACTCTGGCCACCCCTCACGGCGGTTCGCCGGTAGCCGATTGGTATACGGATTTAATGGACAACCGGTTTGTTCGCTGTAATGGGGATAAGTCACGCTTTTCGCCCGAGCTGGTCACGGAAAATGAATTGGAATGGCTCCTGAATTATGTGCGCCGGCAAGAGGGCTTGGCCCCTGACGCCCTCACTTTCGGCCCTGCAGTGCGCCAAATGCAGACTGTGGCGCAGGCTGAATCCATTGTCCATGTTCTGCTCAACAGGAAGGCTCACGGTGTGCAGACTGAATACCATGCCATCGCCGGCAATCGTCCGCTGATCGGGTCGCTGAAGGAAGCCTTTGCTCCATGGGCCATCTGGCTAGATTATCCCTATAAACGTGATGAGGTTGTCGACCCTAACAGCCAAGTGCCCTCTGGGACTGTGGAACTGCCGCCGGGCCCCTGCGGTGAGACATGGCGCAGGGCTGTGCTCGCCATGGTCAGCGGATTTGTTGAGATGATTGGAAAAGAGGGGACCGATGGCGTAGTGAGCGAGAGCAGCGGTCTGGGTTTGGGGACGGGGATGATGCCCAAGGATCGCGTGACCTTTCCTTTGGATCACTTCAGCATCGCACAAAGCAGTCGTGTGATGTACGAAGTGGTGCGCTA
>WFTO01000088.1 GCA_015485435.1 Anaerolineae bacterium
GGTCATGAAAATCAATAAGCGGGTTGTTTTGCCTATATCATTGGCCGAATACAAGCCGCTCATCTCAGATAGTAAAGGCTTCCGAGAGAAACTGGATGGCATGATAGCGAGCTACCCCGAGTTGTTTCCAGAAGGCATCACGGGAGGCTATGTACTCCATGACATCTTGCCAGCATCGGCAAAAATGCCTGAGGTGCGCTTCCGTCGCATCAAGTTGAAGGAAAAGGATGCGCAAGGCAACGACATCATTCTCACCATTGCATCTAGTGAGGTGATCCCTTACATGAGAGGCTTGACCGATGAGGTGGAGAAAGCTTTATTTCTCCGTCGATTCGGCGTGCCCTTCTGGGCCTTGGCATACGTCTTTGGTCGAGACGAGAACTATTGGTATCGTCTGATCGGCAGCCTAGGCCGCTACAGCATCGTGGGCACGACCCTCAAAGATAAAGAGAAGCTACCTGAGCATCTCTTGGCCGATGAAAAGCATGCACGACTCAATGGCGAAAAAGCTTACATCGCCACCACTGTCGGTGAGGATTGCGTTCTTGGAGCGTCTTTGGCATTGAAGGCTGATGAAGAGGCCTTGACCACAGCTTATGGTGTTTTTCAAGCCGAGACCAAGCCGTTACAAGCAGATTATCAGCCTGAAACCGTCAATACAGATGGGTGGGCAGCCACGCAAAAAGCGTGGCGCACCCTTTTTCCTATGATTGTTATCTTCCATTGCTTCTTGCATGCTTTTTTGAGAATCCGCAATCGCACCAAACGATTCAAAGAGCTCTATCCGCAAATCGTCCAACAGGTTTGGAACATCTACTATGCCGAAACGCCGGATTTATTCCGCCAGCGAGCCACCAACCTCTGGTCTTGGTCACAGCAACATCTGACGGGAGCTGCGTTGGCTGCGGTGCAAAAGCTCTATGCCAAAACAGATGTCTTCCTCTTGGCTTTTGATTTTCCTGACGCCTATCGCACCAGCAACATGATCGATCGCCATATGGAACCGATGGCTCGCTGGGTTGCCAGCATACGTTTCTTCCATGGCCATTGGGCCGCAGCCGAGCTACAAATACGAGCATGGGCCATCCTCCATAACTTCGGCCCTTATTCTCCACGGGCGCGACGCCAGCAGGAGGCCTCCTCTCCTGCTCACAAACTCAATGGCTTTGTTTACCATGAAAATTGGCTCCATAACCTCCTCATTTCGACTTCCTGTGCAGGGATGACTCCCCTCCACAGAATCCGTCAGAACTAGAAAAATTATTGTCAAGTGTCAACAATGTGTTGAGACTCCATGAGTTGTACTAGTTGACCATAAAGTGTCAACAATGTCTTGAGACTTTCCACTTATCATGCAATTACTTTATGTTGGTTTGGGCGGGTTCCTGGGGGCCATCGCCCGTTTTGCCCTGGCCGGCCTGGCCCAGGATCTCTCCCGTAGCATTCACTTTCCCTACGGCACTCTGACGGTCAACATCCTCGGCTGTCTGCTCATCGGATTCCTCAGCGGCGTGTTCGCGTTGCACGCCTGGCTGCGGCCCGAATGGCGCTTGTTCATTCTGGTGGGGTTCATCGGATCGTTCACCACCTTTTCGACCTTCATGGGCGAAACATACGGCCTGATGGAGGATGGACAATTCAATCTGGCGTTCAACAATGTTTTCGTTCACCTGGCCCTTGGTTTGCTGGCCGTGTGGGTGGGCCAGTCGCTGACCCGCTTGATCTGGAGGTGATGGTTATGCCCCGACTACCAACCGAAGGATGTCTTTTGCGCATCTTCATCGGCGAGAGTGATCGACACGAAGGCGCGCCGTTGTATGAATGGATTGTGCGGGAGGCGCGGCGCGAGGGCTTGGCCGGGGCCACGGTGTTGCGCGGTATCATGGGTTTTGGTCGGCACAGCCGCATTCACACCAGCAAAATCCTGCGTCTGTCCATGGACATGCCTCTGGTGATCGAGATCGTGGACGAGCGCGAGAAATTGGAAGCCTTTCTCGATCATATTGACCCGATGATTTCCGAAGGGCTGGCCACCCTGGAAAAGGCCGAAGTGCGGTTTTATCGCGGGGAGTAGCTTGAGCGCTCGCTCAACGCGCACGCCAATACGGATGAAAATCGCTTGCACCGACCAGAGCGGACCAATTATCGACCAAACGACAAAAAAACCGGCGGGACCGCGTCGCGATCCCGCCGGTTTTCCTTTGCATTTGGGCGGAAGCGGATCAGACCAGACCCTGATCCAGCATGGCGTCGGCCACCTTGACAAAGCCGGCGCAGTTCGCGCCCACAACATAGTTGCCGGGATGGCCGTAGCGCTCCGCGGCTTCCAACGCGGTGCGGTGAATGTTTTTCATGATCTGGTGCAAGCGATGATCCACTTCTTCGCGCGGCCAGCTCATCCTCATGCTATTTTGGCTCATTTCCAGGCCCGAAACGGCCACGCCGCCCGCGTTGGCGGCCTTGCCGGGGCCAAAGAGCACATTGTTTTGCAGGAAGATGTTGATGGCCTCGATGGTGGAGGGCATGTTCGCGCCTTCGGAAACGAGATAGACGCCGTTGTTGACCAGATTCTGGGCGTCCTTGCCGTTGATCTCGTTCTGCGTGGCGCTGGGGAAGGCGCAGTCGGCCTTGTGATCCCAAAGCGGGTTGTAATCCAGCGTGGGGTCGGCCTCGGTGTACACGGCCTGGGGATAGCGCTCCACATATTCGCGGATGCGGCCCCGGCGCACGTTCTTCAGCTCCATCACGAAATCGAGCTTTTCGCGGTCGATGCCCTCTTCGTCGTAGATGTAGCCGTTGGAATCGGAGAGGGTGACCACCTTGGCGCCCATTTCGATGAGCTTTTCGGTGGTGTATTGGGCCACATTGCCCGCGCCCGATACCAGACAAACCTTGCCTTCCAACGTCTCCCCGCGCGTGGCCAACATCTCGGAAGCAAAGTACACCGAACCATAGCCCGTGGCTTCGGGCCGGATGAGGCTGCCGCCCCAGCCCAAGCCTTTGCCCGTGAGCACGCCGGTGAACTCGTTGCGAATTTTCTTGTACATGCCGAAGAGATAGCCGATCTCTCGCGCGCCCACGCCGATGTCGCCCGCGGGCACGTCGGTGTCCGGCCCGATGTGGCGGTAGAGCTCCAGCATGAAGCTCTGGCAAAAGCGCATGACTTCGTTATCTGATTTGCCTTTGGGATCGAAGTCCGAGCCGCCCTTGCCGCCGCCCATAGGCAATGTGGTCAACGCGTTCTTGAACACTTGCTCGAAGGCCAGGAATTTGAGAATGCTGAGATTGACCGAGGGATGGAAGCGCAGCCCGCCCTTGTAAGGACCGATGGCGTTGTTCATCTCGATGCGATATCCGCGATTGACGCGAATGTTGCCCTCATCATCCATCCAGGGCACGCGGAACATGACCACCCGGTCCGGCTCGGTGATGCGTTCGATGATCGCGGCCTGGCGATATTCGGGATGCCGATCCAACACCGGCTGGATGCTTTCCAGCACTTCGCGCACGGCCTGATGGAATTCCGGCTCGTTGGGATTTTTGGCGATGATTTGCTCCATGTAATCTAACATGGCGTTTTTTCTCCTTTGTTGGACAACAAAAGTGAGTGAGTGGGCTTATGGAAAGAAAAAGCAGGATGCGCGGTGACGCCGCGATCC
>WFTO01000089.1 GCA_015485435.1 Anaerolineae bacterium
GCCCAACCAAGACCCTCTCAGCCCACTACAACCACCCCCGCTTCGTCGACAACTCCTCCCCCCTCGACGCCGACACATCGCGCCACAAAACCCGCCTCCAAACCGCCGCAGCGCACCTCGGGTTCGGCGCCGCCTCCATCAAACTTAGAGTCAGGCGCCAATGAAGCGCTGAATGGGGTATGGAAACAACTTTTACGCACCATGAGGCGCATCAACCCCAAACTTCAAGCCCTTTTGCGCTCAGGTACACCTGTGGCGCAACGTGGCGGTCAGTTCTTCATCCGCTTCCGGTACGAATTCCACCAGAATCAAGTAAAAGCCGGCGTTGACGATGTCAATAAAGGCCTTTCCCAGGTCCTGGGGAGGCCCATGGAAGCGGTCATTCTTGGGGAAAATGATCCCCTTCCCGACCTGACGCAGGACACCCCGTCCAAGCAGAAAAAACCCAACGACGATCCCCCATCTCCCCATTCCCTGGACGAGCACCCGGTGGTGCGTCGTGCCATCGATAAATGGGGAGGCAAAATCAACAAGCGCTAATTACATCGAGGTAAAAGAACCATGGCAAAGAGGAAAAAAGCGCCGAAAGGCTATCGCTCACCAGGCTCCAAACCCAAAGGCCCACGCATCCCCCGGGGCGGCGCCGGGGGTGGTGGCGATATGATGGCGCAATTCCAACTGCTGCAAGAGCAAATGGCCCAGGCGCAAGCCGCCTTGGCTGAAGAAACAGTCGAGGTAAGCGTGGGAGGAGGCATGGTCAAAGTCGTCGCAACAGGACAACAAGACATCGTCTCCATCAGCATTCAGCCAGAGGTAGTTGACCCAGATGACGTAGAAATGTTGGAAGATTTGATCCTCAGTGCAGTCAACGAAGCCATTGAACAATCCCGAAAATTGGCCGAAGAACGTATGGGAGGTCTTACTGCGGGCCTGGGCCTGCCCCCAGGACTGCTTTAAGCCCCAATTCGCTTATCTGCAGGCGTGAAAACGCTCCGTAGGAGAAAGCATGCACGGTGTAGCCGAACCCATTCAACGACTCATTGACGCCCTCGAACGACTGCCAGGCATCGGCCCTAAAAGCGCCTCGCGCCTGGCTTTTTATATCTTACGCATGCCCAACGATCAGGTCCAGGACCTTGCCGAGGCAATCGCCACCTTGAAAGAGCAGATCGTCTACTGCAATCGTTGCCAAAATCTTTCACAAACCACGCCATGCGCCATCTGTAGCGATCCGAGTCGGGACCAGCATCTGGTCTGCGTGGTCGAGGACCCGTTGGATGTCGTCGCCATTGAACGAACAGGCGTGTATAAAGGGCTTTATCATGTCTTGCACGGCGCCATCAACCCCGTTGAAGGCATTGGCCCCGAAAACCTTCGGGTAGACGCCCTTTTAGAACGCCTGGAAAAAGAACCCATCCAAGAGGTACTCATCGCCACCAACCCCAATATGGAAGGCGAAGCCACCGCTATGTACTTGGCCCGGCTGATCCATCCTAAAGGCATCCGCGTCACCAGACTGGCGCGAGGGCTTCCTGTGGGAGGCGATCTGGAATATGCTGACGAAGTGACGCTCAGTCGCGCCCTCGAAGGAAGACGTGACATTTAAGATATGATCTTCATCATTGTTGAGTAGATATTTGTATGAAACAATGCACTTGGAGATAATTAGACTATGCTCGTGCGAGAAGTCATGACCCCTGCCCCCATTACAATAAGCCCAAATCATTCCATCGGGGCGGCATTGGCGCGGATGCGACGCGGAGGTTTTCGACGATTGCCTGTGGTGGAAAAAGGGGTGTTGGTAGGGATTATAACCGATAGAGACCTGCGTCTGGCCATGAATTCCCCATTTGTCATGCGCGAAGGTTGGTACGATAGCTATCTCATGGAACATATAGAGGTCCGGAGCTGCATGACGCCCGACCCTGTGACTGTTGAAGCCGATGACAAACTTCTGGATGCGGTGCGCCTGATGCGGAAGCATAAAATTGGCGGCGTGCCCGTCATGGAAAACGGCGAGCTAATCGGAATCTTAACCGAAACCGACCTGCTCAACTTCCTGGAAAGGTTGCTAGAGCCCACTCACGAAGCTATCGCGATGCCGACCGAGACGTCGAAAAATGAGTGACTTCGGCGTTATTCATTCCATGTAAAATCTAACCACCGCCACAGAACCCTTCTCTGGCTCAACGATTTTACAATCCTCCGTCCAGGCTACAAAGAGAGGCTTGCCCCTCGCTGTTGTTGGCCTGTTCAACCACCAAGCCGCAGGAAGTGCTTATGCAATCCTATCTCGCACGCGATGTGATGACCTCACCCGTCGTTTCCATTCGCTGGGACGCCTCTGTGCTGGAAGCGTCTGCGCTCATGGATGACAAGGATATCCGTCGCCTACCGGTCGTCGATGAAGAGAATGTACTCATTGGCATTGTCAGCGAGGGTGACATTCGTGAGGCGCTCTCCATTTACAACCGCACCAATCCTTACGCTCCAGACCAGGACGAAATCCTGCTGGCAGTGGATGAAATCATGTCCGCGCCGGTGTTCACAGTGGGCCCCGATGATCATTTGCGGCAAGCGGTCCATCTAATGTTGAAACATAAAATCGGAGGCATTCCGGTCGTGGATTCAGAACGCCATCCTCTTGGCATGATTACAGAATCGGACATTTTCCGTTTGATTCTAAATGAATGGGAAGGAGATTGAATTGACATTTTCTCCTTTCTAAGTGTATGCTTTCTGAACGTATGTCGCCCTCCCCAATTGGAGGGTTTTTCTTTGAACTCATACCACCGACAATCATAGGCCCAGGAAGATGATGATTCAAACGCAACTTGAAGACCTTATTCGCCAGGCGCTGAAGAAAGCGCAAAAAAAAGGAGACCTTCCCAAATTTCCCTTGCCGCCCATTACTGTGACCCGTCCTCGACGAGAAGGGCAAGGAGACTATTCGACGGCGCTGCCATTGCAGATTGTCAGAGATGTGAACAACGCGCTCAAAGCGAATCAAGCAGGAAGCCTCTCTCCGCTACAGATTGGCGATATTTTAATCCGACGCTTACCCCCGGTGGACTTTTTAGAGCGTGCAGAATTGGCAAAACCGGGCTTTATTAACCTGTACCTTTCACCGGTTTGGTTGGCGAGACAAGCTGGCGAAATCGCCAAACAGGGAGCCGCTTACTTCAAACTGAATCTCGGCAAAGGCAAGAGCGTGCAAGTGGAATTTGTCAGCGCCAACCCTACAGGCCCCTTGCATTTCGGCGGCGCTCGCAACGCCGCCATCGGCGACGCCTTGGCGCGGCTCCTCGAGCATAGCGGCTACGTCGTCCAACGCGAGTACTATGTGAATGATCGCGGCACGCAAATGACCACCTTTGCGATGACCTTATGGCGTCGTTACCAGCAGCTCTTTGGTCTCGATGTCTCGATCCCAGAGGATGGTTATCCTGGGGCATACATGATCAACTACGCCGAAAAAATCAAAGAGGCGTATGGAGACAGTCTGCTTTCCCTTCCCGACGAAGAAATCCCCGCCAAGTTCCGAGAGCTGGGCCTCAAAATTGTCCTTGAAGAGCTAAAAGAAGATCTAGCCATGATGGATGTCCACTTCGACGAGTGGTTTTCCGAACAAAGCCTTTATGATGATGGTACCTTCGCCAAAGTGTTTGCCATCCTGCGCGACCAGGGAGACCTGTATGAAAAGGATGGCGCTGTTTGGTTCCGGGCCAGCAAATATTTAAAAAGCGATCGAGACGAAGTATTCGTCCGCTCCAACGGTGAGCCTGGTTACTTCGCCAGCGATATGGCCTACCACTATCACAAATTCATCATCCGCGGCTTCGATTGGGTCATCGATGTGTGGGCTGTCGACCATCAGAACCAAGCGAAACGGCTTCCCGGCGCCCTGCAAGCCTTTGGCATCGAACCGGAACGCCTCACCATCGTTCTTTACGACCTGGTCACCCTCAAACGTGGCGGAAAAGAGATCAAGATATCGAAACGCTCAGGTGAGATCATCACCATGCGCGAGGTGTTGGAAGAAGTCGGGGCGGACGCAGCTCGATATTTCCTGCTCAGCCATTCCAATGAAGCCCGAATCGATTTCGACATCGATCTGGCCGTTGCCCAAAACAGTGAAAATCCAGTCTACTACATCCAATACGCGCATGCTCGTGCCTCTTCCATCCTCCGCAAAGCAGCCCAAGCGGGCTTCATCCCGCAAAACGCCAACCTCGACCTGTTGACCTGCCCCGAAGAACAGGCCCTGCTACGCAAAATGCTGCAATTGCCCGAAGTCATTGCCAATGCTGTAGAACGTCTGGCTCCACATCATTTACCGCATTATGCGTTGGATCTGGCCAAAACCTTTACCAGCTTCTATGGACATTGCCGCGTCTTGTCCGAACTCCCCGACCAAAAGGATCTAACCGAAGCCAGGCTTATGCTGGTATTGGCAGCCAAAATCACATTGGCTTATACCCTCGGGCTCATGGGCATGTCGGCGCCAGAGAAAATGTAACGCGTCATGAGGGCCAATTCTCATCGCGAACGAGTCTATCGCACCCGCGCCATTATTCTCAAACGAAGAGAACAAGGGGAAGCGGATCGCGTCATTACGATCTTTACCCCCGAATTTGGCAAACGCGTGATCATCGCCAAAGGCGTTCGCAAACCTACCAGCCGAAAAGCCGGACACCTGGAACCATTTACACATGCAACCTTGATGTTAGCCAGGGGAAAAACCTGGGACATCGTCACCAGCGCCCAAACCATCTCTAGCTTTCGCGCTTTGCGGGAAGATCTGGACCTGACCGCTTACGCCTATTATTTTAGTGAGCTTTTAGACGCATTCGTCCAAGAAGAAGACCCTCATCCAGAACTCTATGATCTCCTCCTTGACGCATTCCATTACCTTGAACAAAGCCCTAATCCTGCCCTGACCGCCCGTTGGTATGAACTTTCCTTGCTGAAATTGGCCGGATTTTCACCCCAACTCTTTCAATGCGTCCGTTGCGGCCAACACCTTCAGCCTGAAACAAATTACTTCAGCCTTGAACACGGTGGCGCACTCTGTCCTCGGCATGGCGAGGGCGAGGCAGAAGCCCAACCATTGTCATTGAATGCCCTCAAAGTCTTGCGCTACATTCAATCCCAACCTTACGCCCACATCATTCGCCTCCAATTAACGCCTGGGACAATGCGCCAATTGGAAAAGCTCCTTGGAGATTATTTGCGTTTTCTGTTAGAACGCCGATTAAAATCAAAAACATTTATCCATCTTTTGCGAAGATAACGACGTCATGGATATTTCCGGCTATCAACAGTGGATCAAGGAGTGGGACGCCACCCGTCATTTCGATAAAGCAGACCCTGGCCTCACATTGGTTCATGCGCTCGAAGAATTGGGCGAGGTGGCGCGAGAGGTGCTCTTCCTGAAAGGCTACAAGAAAGATGAAATGCCTGAAGAACATCAGGCAGCTCTGGCGCGCGAACTCGCCGATACCATTGTCTTTTTGTTTAAGTTGGCTTATCAATTTGACATCGATATCGAGGACGCCTTGCTCCAACTCATGGAACGCGTCGAAAAACGGTTTCCGGCCCCAGATCCTAGGGATGATCTGGCCTAAGGCCCGGTGGCCAAATCCAACGCCACCTCCCCCGTCGTTGGAAAACGAGAGGTTTCACCGCTCTGAGATTGCACCACCAAAGCGAAGATAACAACATCCTCCTGCTTCAAATCAAGTCCTAATTGCGAAAAGGGAATCGAAAACTCCGCAACCTTCCCAGAAACGACGCATGGAATCGGGCCTATATGTACCTCAGAGCCATTTTCCAAACGAGAGAGGAAGGCTGTGCTCTGGCCTTGCCCCAAACGTATCAAGAATTGCCCCGAAGCCGTCCGCAGATAACCTTCCAGTGCGAATTCAGCGACCGGCGCAGCCAATTCAACCCGCAAGTAAAGCTGATTTTCATCATTGCCATAGCGAATGGCCTGGAGAGGGCCACCCGCCTGTTGCATGGCGCCCGCCGAAGCCTTGAAGCGTAACACCTGCGCCCGTTTCCATTGCAACGTTGGGTCTGGGGAGGCGGTTAATCGAGGAGTCATCCAATGACGGGGGGGAGGGGGCTGTTGCGCCATGCCAGCAATGGGTTGAGAAAGGGCCTCTGGAGGTTCGATGCCCATAGAGCGATAAGCCGCTGTGAGATAATCTCGAAAAAGCTGATCAAAAAGGACATCTTGATCACTGCTATTGCGATGCGAATACCACCAAAACCAGTCAGACCCTTCCGCAGCGAAAAGATAGTTCTGCACCAGGTGAAGCGTGGTAGGTTCCGGCGAACGCTCTTGAAGCCATATCCCATAGGTCTCTCGCAAATCACGCAAATGCGACCACGCCACAAGATGCTCGGGATCCCCCATCCATGTCGTAAAATCGCCCATGATCCAGCTGCCCGATGCAAGCTGCTCGATGGCGTCTGTGGGGGGATGCTGAGCCAGGTGTTCGGAGGGGGTCACCGTGGTCAGGTCAGGATGTTGGGCCAAGCGCCGGTAAAGTTCATTCAAGAAGACGTCTCCATTATGTTCATAATATTCCCAGGCATTTTCGCCATCGAGAATCACGGTAATCAAGCCGTCCGGTCGTTCGCCAAAGGAACGCGCAATCCGTTCCAGGCGCACAATCATATCTTCGGCCGCCTGGGCACCGGGCAAATGTTGATACACAAATCCAATGCGATCAGAGAGATCATGATCGCGGAAGATGATGGCCAGATCGCCATGATCGGTTTGGACGCGCCACGGGTGATAGAGCAAATCCCCTCGACGCACCATGCCGCTCTCATCCCGATCGAAATAGACTTGAAGGCTTTCCCCCAGGATGGCCTCATCTGTGGCCAGCCACTGCAATCCCGCCTCTGCCACCATAGACAAGATTTCCGGCGCAACCGCGCCCTCGCTGGGCCATAGGCCAGCGGGCTTCGTACCGGTGACGCGAGCGTGCTTGTCAACCGCCCAACACAACTGCGTCCTGGCATCCTCTTCTGCGCGAAATGGAGGATCAGGGATCGGCAATCCTGGACTCGGGCGTTGGGCAATGCGGCTGTCCACCAGAAGCGGCAAGATGGGATGATAGAAAGGGACCGTGATTAACTCCAGTTGGCCTTGCTCGCTCAATGACCGATAAGTGGGCAACACCTGGCCGATGATCTCCCGATGCTTGGCCATCAACGTTTGCGCATCCGCCACCGTAAATCCCTGACCCTTTTGGATCAAGCCAGCCAGGAACTCATCAGACTCCAACAGGTTGGGATCGGTCCAGGCCAAATTGAACCACACCAAAAGATCGCGATACGTTTGGGTGGTGAAATAATCGGGATTCAGACGGGCAAGATGGCGGCGGTCAAGAAGGGCTTGATAGGGAGGATATTGAGCGATGATGGCCTGGTTGATACTGAAACACGTGTCCAGCAAATATTGCTTTTCATCAGGGCTGAAGAAGGCCTTGCCTGCCAGCTGCATGAGTCTGTCCACCAACCTGCCTGCGGCGTAATCCTCCAACTGCTCGACCAGAGATGGCGTCAGGGTAAAGGTCACATGGATATCTGGATGACGGGCCAGGACCTGGGCCATGTGCAGGTAATCTTTGACCGCGTGGAGTCGCACCCACGGCAGGATGGCAACATCGCTGCCGGGCTGACGATAAAGGGGTTGATGCATATGCCAGATGATGGCAAGGTTCATGAGCCTGAAATCGTTGTTGAAATTTGAGGAAGAAAAGGATGTTCAGCGAAGAGGGCAATTTCAGCTGTAAAAACGTCCTGTATGGATGGCGGTTACAGAGACGGTGTCTCACCCCATCCACACAGGACGATGTCGACCTTATCGTTGGGCGCCTGACCTAAGCTTGTTCGCGGATCGCCCGCCAGACCCGTTCCGGATACAGGGGCAACTTGCGCACCCAGACGCCGGTGGCATTGTGAACAGCGCTGACAATGGCGGGTGCAGCGCCATCCATGGCCAGTTCGGCCACAGACTTCGCACCGAAGGGGCCAGTCTCCTCATTCGTCTCCACGAAAACCACGTCGATCGGTGGTGCGTCATCAACAAGGAAGGGATGATAATCTCGGATGGTGGCGTTGGCGAGCCGCCCTTTCTCATCGAATACCATCTCTTCACTCATAACAAAGCCCATGGCCTGCAAGACGCCTCCTTCGACCTGGCCCGCAGCGGTGACAGGATTGATCACCCGGCCAATATCTGCAGCCACAAAGAAACGATCCACCGTCACCTGGCCCGTCCAGGTGTCCACCGTCACCTCGGCAAACGAGGCTGCTGCCGGAGGGGGACTAACATAGCTGATATGGGAAGCCGTGGCCATGATCTGACGTTGTTCCATTTGATGGGTGCTGGCCATGCCGATATCCCATAACGTAAACGAACGTCCATCGGGCGCGATGACCTTCCGATCTTTCAAAACCAACCCCTCTGGACTTTCCAGCTCGAACATCAACGCCGCGAATTCAAGGATTTGCTTTTTCACCTTGAGTGCGGCTTTTCGCACTGCGCCACCGCTGATGTAGGTGGTGGAACTTGCGTACGCGCCGGTGTCGTAGGGGGTGAAATCGGTGTCAGAAGAGTAGACGATGACATCTTCCAACGGCACGCCCAACACTTCCGCAGCGATCTGCGCCAGGATGGTGTCAGAGCCCGTCCCGATATCTGTGGCGCCAATCGTCAGGAAGAAGGTGCCGTCATCCCACATTTTGATGGTTGCGGCGGCCATATCGAGCCCTGCAATGCCGGAGCCATGCATGGTGTTAGCAAACCCAATGCCTTTGCGATACCGGCCTGTTTGTTTGGCGTAGGCCTTGCGTTTTGCATAGAAATCGGTGGCCTCGAGTCCGATGCGCGTGCATTCAGCCAATCCACTGGTGGTCAGATCCTGCGGATATCCCTCGCGGCCCTCACCCAATTTCTCGGCCAGATACATGGGCTCGCCGATCTTCAAGACATTTTTGCCCTTGAAGTCCACCACATCAAGCCCAAGTTGTTCGGCGATCTCTTCCATGATGACCTCAAAGCCATATTGAGCCTGTGTAGCGCCATAGCCGCGAAAGGCGCCCGTGGGGGGCTGATTGGTATACACCACATCGGAAACGAAGCGTGCGTTGGGTGGGTTATACAGAGAAAGCCCCTTCAATCCTCCCACCATCTGCACGGTCAGGCCGTGGGTGCCGTAAGCGCCTGTATCGCCCACCAGATAAAGCTCTGCCGCAGTTACCACATCGCCCTTGACGCCCACCTTATAGCGAACGATGTTAGGATGCGAGCTGCGCGTGCTATAAAACTCTTGCGTCCGACTGAATTCCATGCGAACCGGTTTGCCTGTGCGTACGGTTAACATCGCGCAGACATCTTCTAAAATCATTTCTTGCTTGTTACCGAAGCCTCCCCCGATTCGTGGTTTTATCACACGAATCTGTTTCGGTTCCAACCCCACCAATGGGGCCACCATGCGTCGTAAATGGAAGGGGACCTGGGTGGAGGTGTAAATCACCAACCGATCGTTTTCATCCCACCAAGTGAGCGTCACATGAGGTTCCAGGTGCACATGTTGTTGTTTGGGCGTGTAATACTCCCCTTCATAGATAAAATCAGCCTCAGCGAAGGCAGCATCCACATCCCCCACCTCCGCTTCGATGTGATGAACGATGTTGCGTTGGGCATCGTAGATGCCGACAGTGTCCTCTTCGTCATGAATGACGGGAGCGCCCGGTTTCATGGCCTCCATGGGATCAATCACATGGGGCAAGGGCTCGTATTTTACTTTGATTAAACGAAGGGCTTTTTGCGCCAACTCTGGCGTTTCGGCGGCCACTGCCGCCACTCGATCGCCCACATGTCGCACCTTGTTATCGAACATCACCTGATCATAGGGCGGCGGCTGAGGCGGGGTCTGGCCGCCAGAGGCGTGCTTCACCCGAGGAACGTTCTTGTAGGTGAGAACTGCGTGCACGCCGGGCAAAGCTTCGGCCGCACTGGTATCGATATCCAGTATGCGAGCATGGGCGTGGGGGCTGGTCAGCAGCGCGCCATAGAGCATGCCATCCACGAATTTGTCGAAGGCATAGACTGGTCGCCCAAGTACGAGTTTTCGAGCGTCGACTTTGGTCTCAGCCGCCCCCACCACGGTTGTTTCGGGCATATCGGGGGGCGTAATGACGACCGGTGGCAGAGGATCAAGGGCGTTGTCTCGACGATAGTAAGGTTCTGGAAGCTCAACATCTTCAACGGTCTCCCCCTCACTCAAATGAAACCGTAGGGGTTGCAATGGTCCCGTGTCTTCCCCGCGAAGTTTCCGCGCCGCGCGTAACACTGCATCATTGGTGCGGACATACCCCGTACAACGGCAGAGCACGCCACTCATCGATTCGCGCACCTCTTCTACCGTGGGGTTAGGATTTCGATCCAACAGCGCTTTGGCTGTCATGATCTTTCCGGGCGTACAGAACCCACACTGGGCGCCGCCCGTTTCCACGAAGGCTTCCTGGATAGGATGGAGTTCGCCCTGTTGGGCCAATCCTTCCGTTGTGAGAACCGTTTTCCCTGCTACATCCACGGCGCGGGTCATACAACTCCGCACCGGCTTTCCATCTACCAGCACCGTGCAGATACCACAGT
This sequence comes from Anaerolineae bacterium, assembly GCA_015485435.1. GTDB lineage: Bacteria > Chloroflexota > Anaerolineae > J102 > J102 > M2005. The sequence goes on from WFTO01000089.1 coordinate 10,682, forward strand.
CACCAGTATCACATCCCTGTTTAACACTAAAATATTTGTGCTCCCGCAACACATGCAGAAGCATATCGCGATTGCCAACTGTCCAGTGTTGCTCTTGACCATTGACAGTTAGGGTGATGTCGACAGATTTGCCGCGCATTCGTCTTGGCTCCTTTTTCGGGGTTATGTCATCCTTGTGAGGATCAACATTTTCTCGCAAATACGACCATCATTATTGACGCACAGTCACCTGACAGTCGTTTGTTTTGCATTAATAACGAACAATAATTTTCTGCTTACTCAGTCATGCACTGGGTGAGTGCATCCGCACTCAACACTTCGGCCATGGCTCGACGATATTCCACCGAGCCCAAAAAATTGGGGCGAGGATCGACTTCGGCTGCGATGGCGGCTGCGACTTTCGCAATCGCATCAGAAGATAATTCCGCCCCTGAGAGCTGGGCGGGAGCCTGGGCCAGGTCGGCGGTGCGTTGCCACACCCCCGTCAAGGCCACGCGTGCTGTTTCCACAAGCGTCCCCTTCATATCCACGACGGCTACCACACCCACGATGGGGGTATCTCGGCGCGTTCGGGCCACCTCGGCCACACCCCAACGCGTTTGCTCGGCTTCGGGGCGGATCAAGATTCCACTCGAGCGACCTGCCGGTTTTACCTCGCGCTTGAGAAAAGCACCATATGGTGCAATATCGCCACTATCAAAATAGATCTGCGTATCCCAGGCGAGTAAAGCCGCCGCCCATAACGGCCCCTGATCGGGAGAGAGGGTGGCGCGTAACACATTCATATCATTCCGCTCTTGCCAGGAGAAACTCCTTTTGAGCGCTTGTTTCAATAACGCAGGCGTATTTGCCGCTTCCACCAAGGTCTGCAAGCTGGCGTCGCCTTGAATACGTAGCCAACCCGTTTCGGTGGTTGGGAGGGTGGGGGTTAACGTTGGATGGGGCATAGAAAATTCTCCTGTTTCAAAGGGGAAGAAAAGCGACTTGGAAAATCGTTATTGAATCAGAGTATTGCGTGGATTGTTAATGAATTTGTCGAAGATCATGGCCTTCCCAGCATTGGAGCGCCACTGGCCCGCCGTTCTGCCATCCAACCCTGGCGGCCGTTCCAGTCCACATACCACCATACCAGGTCATCCGCCAACGCGGGTCCAGCAAGAATCTGGACCTTTGCTCCTGCCGGCACCAGGGCAATGCGATCGCTGGCGGGTTTGTCGCGGTAACCAGGCGTCTTTCGTAGATTGACAGGCCCGTTATTGACGTTGATGGCGATATCCCCTGGCTGGAATGTCCACTCTCCTGGAACCGGAGTGGGAAAGTTGGGGGGCAAGGCAACGGCCACATTCGATGGCGTTGGTGACACCGCCATTGTGGGCCTCGGCGTAGATGTGGGCGTCGCCGTGACCGGCGGCGTCCAGGATCGACCAGGCGCCGCGCCCACGTTTAGGGTGGCCGCGATCTCGGGCAAAAACAAGGTGAACGCCGTGAAAACCAGGGCCACTAAAAGGGCCAGGGCCAGAGCAATGCCAGTGATAATGGGGTGTCGATCAGGAAATTCGCGCATGAGGATTCGCATGAAGGTTTATAGCACCATCCGCTCGGCTCTCGACTCTGTCAAAGCCGGGCGGTCCGGTGCGTAAGGATTGTTATGGAGGGAAACGCGTCCGGTTATCAGATCGGCAAGCAGACGAGCGCTGGCAGGGGTCGCCATGATGCCATGTCCGCTAAAACCACTGATGACCCACAGGCCCGGAGCATCGGGAAGGGGGCCGATCAGGGGGTTGTGATCAGGGCTGACGGTATACTGCCCTGCATGAAGAAAAACTTGATCCCTTTTCAGGGACTCCGCCACATCGAGCCAAAATGGGCTGAGACGATAAACCCCTTCCATGACCCGAAAGGCGAATTGTGGATCAGGACTGACGTGGCGCATTGGCGGCGATGGCGCTTCGGGTTCAGCCCAGGCCAAAGCTGCACCTGGCCCCTCAGGACGCCAATGAGCGCCGGTATCCTCATCAATGGTCATGGGTGCATCAAGAGGAATATGATCGTGTGAACCGATCACCAAGCGATGCCGGCGCACGGGCTCTAAAGGCAAGTCGATTCCTGCAGTTCGAGCCAATTGTGCGGCAAAAGGCCCCGCGGCAAGAATGACGATATCCGCCTCGAAATCGCCCGACGTGGTTCGCACACCAACCACGCGCCCACCACGGGTGAGCAAGCTCAATGCCTCAGTTTTCAGATGAAAGCGCACCTGATAACGACGGGCCGCTTGCTGAAAACCCAATAGCGCTTCGTGGGCGGAGATCCAACCATCCCGACTGCGAAATGTGGCGGCCAATGCCTCTGGCGCGAGAAATGGAAATCGCTCATGGAGTTCATCATACGTCAGGAATTCCACATCGTCCAGGCCGTGGGCATGCTGAAATTCGACCCGTTCTCGCATACGAGCCGCGGTCTCGGCTTCCGTGGTTACGAAAAGATAGCCTTGCTGATGAAAATCGATTTCGTGCCCAGGAAGATCGAGCTGTTGAGAGAAGGTCTCATAAAAGCTCAGACTCTCTTTCATAAAGGCAATGTTGGCTGGGTCCGAGAACTGAGCCCGTACGGCCTGTAAGGATGCAGCCGTGGTCAACGCGCCCAGCATGATCTCCCGCTCCAGGAGATCCACATGCAATCCTGAACGTCCAAGAAAGTAAGCGCTGGCGACGCCAACTATGCCGCCGCCAATAATGAGCACGCGTTCCATGATTTCCCAATCATAATGGTTTGGGCGAGAATCGTCAATGGTGCGGTCCAGCTTTGAGTCCCTCAAAATAGCCTTGAGGCGACCTCCGTTGATCTGGAGCTCCTCCCGAACCATTTGCGGAAATCGGGGAGGATCGTTAAACTACATTAGGCCTTGATGACGCGTATCCACAGACAGCATGGGGAGGAAAACCCGTTGGATTCCAGGCAAACATACCGGCCTCCAACCCCCTTTCTACCCATCTACGGAGCCCTGGCATTGGCTTTGGGAATCATCGTCGGTTATATTCTTTTAGAAAGGGGTGTGTTTGTTTGCTCAGGAACGCGATTGACCCCAGATCCCAGGTGGTTGCTGTTGCCCGCGGGGATGACGGCCCCATGGATTTGGCGGCAACGAAATCACCGTGGGGCGCTTATCATGTTGGTGGTCGCGCTCTTCGCCCTGTTGGGCGCCTGGCGCTATCTTGACCACGCATTCAGGCCATGCTTTGGCCCCAAAGAACTTGTCCAATATCACGCGGAGAATCCGTACAGTCGTCCTCGGGTGATGGAGGGAGTTATTACAGGCTATCCTGTTCTGCGCGAAACGCATGCTCAATACATCGTGCGAATTGACACGCTGTGGGATGGCGAGCAGGCCCTACCGATCTCCGGGCAGGCTCTGGTGCAAACCACGGACCCCTCATTTGCTTATGGCGATCGGGTGAAGGTGCGCGGCGTACCCACCACGCCTCCCACGTTTACCGATTTCGACTATCGACGTTACCTGGCGCGCAAAGGCATTTACACCCTCATTCGCCGGGCAGACCTCTATTTATTGGCCAAAGATCAAGGCAATCCTTTTTTAAGGCTGCTTTACCGAGCACGCGCCCACGCCAGCGACCTTTTAAACCGCTTCATGCCGACGCCTTACGCGGCATTGGCCAATGGCATGATCCTGGGCATTGAAAGTGGAATTCCTCGAGAGCTTTATGAAAAATTCAATTTAACTGGCACCTCTCATGTTATCGTCATTAGCGGTTCCAATATCGCCCTGGTGTCGGGCGTATTACTGCTGCTTTTCACCCATCTTTTTCGTGGGAGAAAGCAACTGGCAGCGGGCTTGACCCTCGCCGGCATAGCGATCTATGTTGCTTTGGTAGGCGCAGATGCGGCGGTCGTGCGGGCGGGCATTATGGGGGGACTCTATGTCATGGCCATTGCCTTCAATCGCCAAAGCGCCGCTATCATCTCACTCTTTATTGCAGGGCTTCTGATGCTTCTCATCAACCCCCTGACACTTTGGGATGTTGGATTTCAGCTCAGTTTCATGGCCACATTGGGGCTCATTCTCTTCAGCACGCCGCTGCAAACACACTGGAATCAATGGATCGGGGGAAGGTTGCCTCATCTTGTCAACAATGTGCTTGCCGAAGGGGTGCTCATTACTATCGCCGCCCAAATCACCACGATGCCATTGGTCGTCTATTATTTTGGCAGACTGTCGTTGATCTCCTTTGTGGCCAATCTGCTCATCATCCCCGTCCAACCGCCTATCATGATTGCTGGTGGCGTGGCCATTCTCGCCGCCCTGTTCTTTTTCCCTTTGGGCCAACTGATTGCCCTCATCCCTTTGGGAAGTTTATGGTGGACGGTATTTATCGTCGAAAAGATGGCTGCCATCCCCTGGGGCTCAGTAGAGGTTGGGCTCTTTGGCAGGAGCGTTGCCACGTTTTACTACGCAGTTTTTCTCATCGGCTTTTTATGGTGGCTTTTTCGCCGAGAACAGGGCGCCATCTCGTTTATTCCCCCTATTTACCGCCCCGCTCTGGCCTATGGTGTGATCATGGCTGGGCTTTTCGTGGCCATCATGTGGATTGGGGCTCGCACGGTGTCAGCCTATCCCGATGGCAAACTCCATCTGCGCGTGTTGGGCATGCAAGATGATGTCGCCTGGCATGTGACCACGCCCGATGGCAATCATATCTTGCTGGTCAACAACATTCCAGAGGGTTGGTCTTTTCGCGAATTACTGCGCGACCTCCCTGGCGGCGAAAAACCTCTGGACCTATTGATCCTCGAAACAACCTCACAAAATACGTCTGATCTATCCGCCTATAAAATCCTGCCAGCCAATGCGCACACCATACCAGGCACCCATATCCGTCTTGGCGAAGATATCATGCTCACCCTGTTAGCCACCCACCGCCAAGAAACGCGTCTTTACCTTCTATCCTACGACCAATTCACGTTGTTACTTCCGCTACAAAACAGTCAGGAAGCCCAGGCTCGCTGGCTCGCAGACGGCATACTGCCTGAAATCGCGCTGCTCATCACACCTTGGCCTGGGACTGGTGCTTGGCCACATCCCGAGCTGATCACGGCGTTACAACCTCAGATCATCTTGCAGCCCCTGGGCACCACATATCCTCCTAGTGTCCAGGCACGTTTAAACGCCCATCCCAACCTCATCCACATTCCAAACAACGCCATCACCGAAATCATTAGCGACGGCGAACACATCGAACTACAATGGCAAACCTATGCCCAAGCCCCATTCAATTTTTGAAATCTTATCGAATGCTAATGCTTCTCATACCTCCTTCTAACCTTTGGAGGATATGGTGCATCTAAAAGGATGCTGTACAAATGATCATTTGCACGCAGGGTTGACGAAACCCTCCCATCTGGCTTATGATAAGCAATCTAAAAACAGTATCCCATTACGGGGGACATCATCATGCCTTTATACGAATATTATTGCAATCAATGTCACGTTGACTTCGAAGTTCGACGTTCGTTTTCCGACACCAGCACGCCTTCTTGTCCTACATGCCATGATAGCGCCCATGTGGTGCGGAGATTTTCCGCGCCGGCTATTGTTTTCAAAGGCTCCGGTTTTTATGTAACGGATTCGCGTGGGAAAAACGCAGCTGGCGCCCCCTCCAAACGTCCCTCAACCAACGGCAATGGGACTTCTCCCAGCGGCGAAAAAACAACATCTACCTCCCAGGCGAAAAGCGAAAAAACCGAAGCGAAAAGCAAGTAAGTTTTTGCTATCCCCCGTTTTCGAACGCCTCCCTTTCAGGGAGGTCTTTTTTTGTCTCAAAATCGGAAGCGCCTAAGAAATTCAGCACCTGCTTGCAACCATTGTGATAACCCCATCATCGTTCATAGGATCACGCCCAGGTTATTGTGCCGCAATCGCTCAGCAGCAAACGCAAACTTCAGGGGATGTGTAAAAAGTGAAGCGAGAACATATTCTTCCAAACGGTCCATCCCCTACATGGCGGCAAACATGCGCAGGACCCTCGTCGGCAAATGCAGATAATAATGATCGGGAGCCACAAGGCGAAGTTGCAAATTCCGCATGATGTGCGCCCATTCTTCGTGGGTTTATGCCACTCGGGCCAACTCCACCACCAACATATCCAGAGCGAGATTTGCTTCTAACTGACCGGTTTTGATGGCGACATCGGTTTCCAGCAAACGATCGTAGATCCGTTGCAATTGTTCAAGGGAATACTGACGCGCCTGACGCATCGCTTTCTCGGTAGGATAGGGATGCAGTTTCAAGGCAGCAGCGATCTCCTTCAAACGCATACCCTGATTCATATAATCCTTCACCTGCAATAAAATGCGGTATTGCCGGACGATCATGGTCAGCAGGTAGAGTGGGTGCGCTCCCTGTTGTCGCATCTGTGCCAATAGACGGAAAGCCACTGCAGTGCGCCGATTCCCCAACGCATCCACCATATCAAAAATACTGGCCTCTTTGGCATAAGGGCACAACAATCGTACATCCTCTTTGGTCACAGGACGATCGCCCACAAAAAGCCCCAGCTTCTCCAATTCGGCATCAATAATCCGCAAATTTGGACCAATGTAAGAGGCCAAGGTCTCAGCCACGCCGGCTCCAAGCCGAATTCCCTTCTTTTGGGAGCGTTGCGCCACCCAGCGAGCCAGATCTCCCTTTCTTAACTGCGGTGTGGCAAATTCCTGCACCACGCCCTGTTCTCCCATCTGCCGGACAGCCTTAAGGATGGGATTCTTTTGACTCAATTTTTTGCTTTCATTGAAAACAAGCCATGTCGTCTCGGGCACAGCAGGAAGATACGTTGTCAACCACTGCAAAAAAGCTTTGGCGGCCTTTCCCTGGTTACCCGTTGTTCCCCTAGCTTTTTCCAATCGGGTGATAAGATCCATCACCACCACCAAACGAAACTCGCCAAGAAATGGCGGAACATCGCAATAATGCAACAACACATCCTGGTCCAGATTGCGGCCATCTAAGGTGATGGCATTCATTTCGGCAAGGTCACCTAACTTTTTTTTGAGCGCGACAATACGTTCGCTTTTCTCAAACTCATCATCGCCATGAAAAAGATAAATCATATGGCTGCGTCACGCACTTGGACGTACAAACTGTTGTTCGATACAAAACCAGGGAGAAAGATAGGACCTCATCGGCAATTTCATAGTGACGTCTCATCCTGAATGCAGCGAAGAGGCATAGGCCAACTCAATCCAATGATAGATGCGCTTGCCCAGTTGTCTTCGTTCGATGGCGGCCACCTGTACAGGAGGGACATCGGCATTGGTAGTCAGTCGGGCTTGCATACGCATGCCCACCAACTGTCCAATGACCACGCCGAGAAGCGCACCCAAAATTCCAGCCGGTATCTGCTCAATCAGGCCGCGTTTACGCGATCCTGTGACAGCCAGCATGGTGCCTCCGGCGGCCAGCACAGCCGAAGCGATCATATTGGTGCCGCAATTAGGATGAATTGCGAGATGGCGCTCTCCCGATTGCAGACGTTCGATGGCTTCTTGAACCGCCTGTTGCAAAAGCTCGGTGGGAAGGTCGCCATAGATATAAAATCCACGGCTATTGGAACGCCCAGCCATGCTTGTAAAAGGCGTCATGCGGCTGAGGATATGGATAGTGGCGTGCTCAATAGCGTGATTCCAACGGATGAAATCAACGAAGTTCATGGTTTGCGAGCCCATGTTTGCGATGCAACAACGTGAATGATGTGTCCATAAGCTCTATTTTACCACAAACATTCTTGGGGCTCGCGCCATATCCCCCAAGAGAAACATCATTGGCCGCTTCCAATCCAAATGAACGCCACATAGGCCGCATAAATTCCCAATAATGTCCAGCCCTCCCAACGAGATAGTTTGAATTTGGTGAGTAAAAAGACCGCCAGCAGCAGCACAGTACCAAACAGCAGTAGTGCGGACGTCATCAATCCAGCCGTGTCTACATACACACTCTCTGCCCCCAAAACCATCACCAACATCCACGGCAATCCCAAGCCCACCAAAATATCAAAAATATTGGAGCCAACTGCATTCGCGATCGCCATATCGCCACGTCCCTGCTTCGCTACAGCAATCGAAGCGAACATATCTGGCACGGACGTGCCCGCCGCCAGCACCGTCAGCGCCACCACGACCGCTGGCACATGGATGGCTTCTGCAAAAGCGACCGCCGATTCCGCCAGGGCGTAGCTAATGATCGCGACAAAACCGATGGAGACGAAAAAGGCGCGCAGGTAGGATTTGCGTGCATTGCCCGCCAAAAGCCCCATTCCCCTGCTGATGATATGGGTGATGCGACGAAAGATATCTGGCGACCGACGCTCCTCGGCGATGGCCTCTTCGACGATACTGACCACATCTGTGTCTTTTACGTAGTCATCCCATTTGTACAAAATCAGAAGATAGAGACCGTAAACGAGGAGATAGATCAACGCTTCGATCATGGTGAGTCTTCCATCGTAAATGGTGATCAACAACAAAACGACCCCCACGGCATACATCACAATGTCGCGGGTAATGACCTTCCAGGAGATATGTGCGGGGTTCGCCACGGCAGAAACGCCCGTAATCACCAAAATATTAAAGATGGCGGACCCCACAATGGTGCCGATACCCACATCGCTATGCGCACCTCCGGCCGTAAAAAGGGCGATGATGGCAATGGCCAGCTCGGGCGCCGAAGAACCCATGGCCATCAGCGACGCGCCTGCCACATTATTGGGCAAGCGCAAACGCTTTGCGATCTCATCAAGACTGATGATGAAGTATTCATCGGTGATGATGGAAAGGAGATAGACGGAAACCACAATGATGGCCAAACTACTCAGGATGACAAGCATAGTGACTCAAAAGGGGTCGTTGAGAGAAAAATGCGAAGGAGGGTCAATGAGAAAAATCTGTTGGGGATTTTCCACTATTTATGTTAGAAATGCAAACTTCTCTCCAGGATTGGACTCAGTTCTCTTTGGGGTGCATCCAGTTATTGGGACGGGTCACCTCTGCCACCTGCTACAGGCCACTTGCGACCTCCACGTATAACAGCTCCATAGACAGCCGCCCGCGTCAACAGATTTCAAAACATTACCACCTGTTTCTTATTGTGAAGAAGAATGACACGCCTTCCAGCCAACCGTTTACTCCTCCATATCCGCCTTCCGTCGCGCTTTTTTGATCTCCGACCGCCGACGCTTCTCTCGCAATCGCTTCTCTTTTGCCGCTTCTGATGGCGTGGTGGGAAGACGTTTTTTGGTGGGCATTGTCGCCTCTCTAATCAATGCAACAAAGCGCTCGATAACAGCTTGCTTATTCAGCTGTTGCGAACGGCGCTCGCTCGAAACCAGATGTAGAACCCCTTCTTTATCGATGCGATTGCGTAAGGCTTGTTGAATCCGATGACGTTGCGTCTTGGAAAGACTTGGTGAATGTCGCACATCCCAGAGCAATTCAACTCGCGTTTCAGAACGGTTGACATGTTGTCCCCCAGGCCCGCCGCTGCGAGATGTGCGAAATCGCAATTCATGCATTGGGATGCGAAGATTCTCACGAATTGTCAAAAATTCTAGCTCATTCATGGCGAATTTCTCAATCTTCAGGTATGATAAGCGACGTTTTCATCTCACGCCACTTTTATTTCATGACTTTTCAAGGGATAATGTTATGCAAACAGCTCATCGCTTCGACCACATCGGTGAGTCGGTCATTCGAGAGATGACCAGGTTGGCTATTCGTTCTCAAGCAATCAATCTCAGTCAGGGGTTCCCAGACTTCGGGCCACCTCCAGAGGTCGCTCAGGCGGCTGTAGATGCCATTCAGGGAGGCCTGAATCAGTATACCATCACTTGGGGGTATCCACCTCTGCGAGAAAAACTGGCCGAGATTTACACCCAACGCTTGGGATGGTCTGTGGAGCCCGATGAACACATTGTCGTGACCTGTGGCGTCACCGAAGCCCTTGCCGCAGCTATGTTGGCTATTCTCAATCCGGGCGACGAAATCCTCATTCTCGATCCCGCGCACGAAACGTTCCGGCCGGGCGCCAAACTGGCGGATGCGCGCGCGGTCTCTGTTGTGCTGAAATCTCCCGATTTTCGGATCGAGCGAGAAGCGTTGGAGGCTGCCATTACCCCGCACACCAAGGCCATGATCTTGAACACCCCCCATAACCCATCGGGCAGGGTGTTCGATGAAGAGGAGATCACCACCGTGATCGAACTGGTGACCAAATACGATCTTGTGCTGATTACCGATGAGATTTATGACCGCATCCTTTACGATGGCCGGGTGCATGTCAGCCCTGGAGGCCTGGAGCCCCTCCGCGAGCGCACCATCACCATCGGAGGTTTTGGCAAAACCTACGCAGTGACAGGATGGCGCTTGGGATACGCCATTGCGCCCACGCCTTTGGCGAGAGCGCTGAAGCCTGCCCATGATTTTCTTACCATCTGCGCCGCCACCCCGCTGCAAGCAGCCGCCCTGGCTGCCCTCAACCTTCCCGAAAGTTACTATGAGCAAATGCGTGAAGCCTATCATGCAAGACGGGCGCTCATGGCAGACATCCTTACAGAGCTAGGATTCATCTTCACCTTACCCCAGGGCGCGTATTACATTTTGGCCGACTACCGTCATCTCCCCATTCCCCAGGCTCAATGGAACGCCAACCGCTTCGCTCGCTGGATGACGACCGAAGTGGGCGTTGCCGTGGTGCCCGGCCCGAACTTCTATGCCAATCCCGAAGATGGCGAAGGGCTCATCCGTTTTGCCTATCCCAAGAAGCTGGAAACGCTGCATGCAGCGGCCGAACGCATGGACAGACTCAAAGGATAACGCACAGACATGCCCGATCCAGACCTGGCGCTCGCCACCAAAATTGCTTTTGTTCACCAACGCTTGCTGGAAGCATACGGCGAACCAGCGCGCCGACATTGTTCCGATCCGGTGGGCTCGCTGATTCAGACGATCCTCAGTCAAAATACCAGCGACATCAACACTGCCCGTGCCTATGCATCCCTTCGCGCACAATTCCCCGACTGGCGAGCTGTCATGAACGCCCCCACCGACGCCGTGGCCGATGCCATTCGCATGGGGGGATTGGCCAATCAGAAAGCCCCTCGCATTCAAGGCGTTCTGCGCACCATCCATGAAACTCGAGGGGATTTCGACCTGGATTGGCTGGCCGAGATGCCCGTCGAGGAAGCCAGACGGTGGTTGATCTCCCTGCCCGGGGTGGGCAACAAAACAGCCTCCATCGTACTCCTGTTTTGCTTCAACATGCCTGCATTTCCCGTCGACACGCATGTGCATCGCGTCACTCGACGACTGGGCCTTGCACCAGCCAAAGCCACACCCGATCAAGTCATGCGAATCATCGAAACTCATGCGCCTCCTAGCTGGTTTTACCCACTTCACCTGAACTTCATCCGTCATGGTCGTCGCATATGCAAGGCGCACAAGCCGCGCTGCGATCAATGCGTGCTTGCCGACCTTTGCGATGCCTTTCGAACTTCCCCATCCCCGCTCGCCGAGAGCTCAACGCTATATCGAGAACCATGATGCCTGCAAATACACGCTCCCTCAAAAGCCAAACCCTTACCATCCGTGATTTCACCTTTCAATGGGGACAACGCACCTACATCATGGGTATTCTCAATGCAACGCCCGATAGCTTTTCGGGCGATGGATTGGTCAATGAAGCGGACATGGTTGCTGCCGCCCTCGCGCGTGCGAAACGCATGCTCGCAGAAGGCGCAGACATCCTGGATATCGGTGGAGAAAGCACGAGGCCAGGGTCTGCACCGGTCTCCGCCGATGAGGAGCTAAAACGCGTGATCCCCATCATCCGGGCTATTAGAGCCGAAACCGACGTGGTGATCTCTATCGACACCAGTAAAGCCATCGTCGCCCAAGCCGCACTGGCGGCGGGCGCAGATATGGTGAATGATGTCTGGGGCTTGCGTTTGGACTCAGACATGGCGGCAGTGGTCGCCGAAGCAGGCGTTCCTATCATCCTCATGCACAACCGTTCCCATCCGAAACATGCGGCAATCGATCCCACCCTGGGCGGCCGGTATGTTGGCATAGCATATGAAAACCTGATCGAGGATGTCAAACGCGAGCTGGCGCATTCGATTCATCTGGCCCACCAGGCAGGAATTTCGGACGACAAGATCATCCTGGACCCAGGCCTTGGCTTTGGAAAAACCGTCGAGCAAAACCTTGAGCTCATTCAACACTTGGGCGAAATCAAGGCCATGGGGTATCCTATTCTATTGGGAGCCAGCCGCAAATCATTTATCGGATATACCCTGAACTTGCCCCCAGATCAGCGCGCCGAAGGTACGGCCGCCACCACAGTGATTGGCATCGATCGTGGGGCCGATATCGTTCGCGTGCATGATGTACAGATCAACGTACGCGTCGCCCGTATGACCGACGCCATCGTACGCAGAACCAGCCCCATTTCTCACGGCTGATACACATTCCATGCCAAACCGATCTCATCAGCCCCTCCCACGCAAACAGGCGCACTTCACCCATGTTGTGGCGCGCGCGAGGGCGCACCGCGCCCACCAACCGCTTACTCCGTTCTCCGATTGGCTATTGCGGCTGCTCGGCCTCCTATTCCTTACCCTAATCATGACAGCATGCGCCCCGGCCATGGTTGCACCCAGCACTCAATCCCTCGCCGTGGGCGATCCCCCCGACGCCACACCCACCCCAACCCATACTGACACCTCTGTGGCGACATCCACCCC
>WFTO01000090.1 GCA_015485435.1 Anaerolineae bacterium
GAGCTGGCATGATGTCGCTGATCACCACCGAGAACGACTTGAAAATGTGGCGTTGCGCGATTGCTGTATCGACGACTATTGCCGAAGAAGCCAATATCGGCCACATGATGCCGACCACAAGCATTAAAGCATCCACTGATTTTTATCCGCAATGAAGCGACCTCCTCTGGGAGGATGGCAAGTTGCGGTTCAAGGCGCGAGCGGAGCTCCTTGGCTAAGCCACGCGATGCGGCGATGCCCAGTTTGCATGTACTGGCGCCCGGGCACGCCGTGATGTCACAAATGGAGCCAGCGCCAGCGTCTCCTAAGCCGATGTTGGTTAAATCCAGATAAAGCGCAGGCAGATGTTCGTCCCTGACCCAGCGCAAAGCGATGTTTTGCTCATCGGTTAAACGGATCTGATCCCCCACATATTTACGAGCGATCTCCGCCAACGAACGGGCTTGCTGCGAGGAAAGATCGCCCAAGGGGAGATGAATTGTGACGAGGGAGAAACCTGGCTGTCGTTGCGCCGAGACATTGGTCGCCCGCCATTGCTCAAATCCAGGAGGCACTTCTGGCCCCTGAGATGGTACGAAGTCGGGCGTCATTGGGGGTTCGGAATGCACCGGAAGCGTGCGCAAATAGCTATGCCAGCGTTCATCAAAGGGAAGTTGGGCGCGTTCGGCCCATACCAGTTGCTTGAATCTATCGATCCCCAACCGGCTCACCAAAAACTTCAGCCGGGCGCGGTTCCGGTTGCGCTTTTCGCCCAATCTGGCAAAGACGCGAGCGATGGCCTGCGCTAAGGGCAAAATCTCTTCCTCGGGGACGAATTCGCTAAACAATTTCGCCCGATAAGGCACCGTTCCCAGGCCGCCACCCACATACACGGCGAAACCGCGCTGTCGGACGCCATCCACCTCTTGAACGCGAGCCAGAAAACCGATATCGTGGATGCGAACCAAGCCACAAGCTTCTTCCTCGCAGCCCGAAAACGCGATCTTGACCTTGCGCCCAAAGTCTTGCACGTCATCATGACCGAGGAGAAAGGATGCCATGGCGTTGGCGTATGGCGTGACATCAAAGGCCTCGGTGGGGCAGACGCCGGCGCGGTGGCAGGCCGTCACGTTGCGCACCGAGTTTCCACAGGCTTCTCGAGTGGTGACACCCACGGCCGCCAACCGCCGCATAAGGTCTGGCGTGTCCTCGATATGCACAAAGTGCAATTGAATATCCTGACGCGTGGTCACATGAAGCACCCCATTGGAATATTCATCCGCCAGGTCAGCGATGACTTGGAGTTGTTCGGGAGTGAGTCCGCCAAAGGGGATCTTGATGCGTTGCATGCCTGGAGCATTCCAGAGCGTATCGGGACCTTTGGTGATGTGGGCTTGAGGATACGATAAGGTGCGAGTGCGGATGCCGTCGTGACGCTGGCCGTTGTCATACCGTTGCCCGTAGACGCCGCGACGGAGACGACTTTCAGCAAAAACCTTTTCATCGATCTTATTTTGCCTTCTCAACGCCATTTCGCCCTCGAAGCGGTCAATTTCTGCTGCCCATTCGGGGGGAATCTGGTCGTTAAGCAGGTCTCGCCAGGTTGGTGAAGCGTGCATATGGGGGTAGCCTCCTAAGTTTGGGATGGAATCGTTATGGATGCATTGGGGATGGATGATGCCGATTGAGGGAATCAGGTGCTAGCAATGCTGGCTGTAAGGCCACGACATTGCCAATGACGATGGTGGCGGGTGGATGAATCTTGGCCTCACTGGCCAGTTCTGCAATATCCGCCAGACGTCCGCAAAGCATGCGTTCTTCGGCAGTGGTCCCGTTTTCGATGATGGCCACAGGCGTGTCGGGCGAACGTCCAACGGTGATCAGTGCTTCGCTGAGTTCAGCCAGGATGGTAACGCCCATCAAGACGACGATAGTATCGATGGCAGCCAACGCTTTCAGATCGAGATGCGCCAGGGGATGCGAATGATTGGATGCGGATTGTGTTGATGGCAGGGTTTCATGGCGGGTGTGCCCGGTAATGACGACAAACCCGCGAGCGAGATGTTGATGTGTAAGGGGAATGCCTGCCGCGGCGGGAACCGCAATGGCTGAACTGATGCCTGGAACCACATAAAAAGGGATCCCGGCTGCTCGCAACGCCAGTGCTTCTTCGCTACCGCGACCGAAAACATAAGGGTCTCCTCCTTTGAGCCGCACCACCCGTTTGGAAGATCGGGCCAGTTGTATCATCAGATCAATGATGGTCTCCTGTGGCATGGCATGCCCTCCCGGCTCTTTGCCCACATAGATGTGTTCACATTCGGGGGAGGTTTCTTTTAACAATGCCCGCGGCGCCAGCCGATCGTAGAGGACAACATCGGCCTGTCGCAGGAGATGGAGCCCGCGGACGGTGATCAGCGCGGGATCGCCGGGCCCCGCGCCCACAATGTAAATGACGCCTGGGAGCATTTCTTCTGGCAATTGGGGATTTCGATGACTTCTCATGAGACGGACGCCTCCTGTTGATGGACTTCATGGTCACAATCGGTCGAGCCATGGGAAAGCTCACTCAACCACTGCTCAATTCGTTGCCAGATGTCCTGTTTGTCCGCGCCCTGTCTGAGCGCAGGGATCAAGGGCGCTTGCGCCAGCGCCCGCCAGGCGCGACGACGATCGCTGGTATGAGGAAAGCGCTTAGCCATGGTCGGTCGCAGTTCGCGCATGATTTCGATGAGTTCGCCATATTCTGGGCCAAATCCACGGCTTAGCTGTTGACGAAGACGCGCGGCCAGCGCCGGCATCTGACCATCCGTGCCGATACTGATGGTGAATCCCTGCCGTCGAATGACACTGGTTGTGTAAAAATCGCAATATCGTGGATCGTCGACGACATTGACCAGCACCCGAGCTTTTCTGGCATCCGTTGCCACGGTGCGGTTGATGCTTGGGGAGTTGGTGGCGGCGATGCAAAGAAACGCTTCCTCCAAATCCTCTGGCTGATAGGTCCTCGCATACCAGATGATGCGATGTTCTGCTGCCCAATTCGCAAGGGCGCGAGTGACTTGGGGGCTGACGACCGTCACATGACCCGCGCCTGCATCCAACAATGCGAAAACTTTTTCTTCAGCAACGGCTCCGCCACCGATCACTAGGACGCGTTGCTCTTCTAAGCGGTTGAGGATAATGGGATAGGTGCTCATGATGCATCGATATCGGTGTGAGAATGGGTGGCCGCGCGTACTAGTTTGCCGTGGACGAAATGCAATCCACATTCTGTTTTTTCTGTGCCCGACCAACGTCCCGCCCGAGGATCTTCGCCAGGTTGAACCGCGCGGGTGCATGTCCAGCAACCGAAGCTGGGATAGCCGCGATCATGCAACGGGTTGTAGGGAACGTTATTTTCATGAATGTAGCGCCAGCAATCCTTTTCAGTCCAGCGCACCAGGGGAGCGATCTTGATAAGCTGCAACCGCTCATCATAGCTAAACATGGGGGTCGATCGTCGCGTGGGTGATTGATCGCGACGGATCGCGGTCACCCACGCTTGTTGGCCCTCCAGGGCGATGGGCAACGAAGCCACCTTACGCAAGGCGCAGCAGAGGTCAGGATCGCTCTCCCACAGCCGCTCACCCATTTGTCGAGCTTGTTCCTGCAGGGATATAGGCGCGGACACTGCGCGAATGCGAATGCCATAATGCGCTTCGACGCGGCGACGAAAAGCGTACGTTTCTGGAAAGAGGAGCCCGGTATCCAGGAAGAAAATATCAATGTCGGGGGTGATGCGCGTGAGCATGTCAATGAGAACCATCCCTGACGCGCCGAAACCCGTTCCTAAAGAGAGCTTGTCGCCAAAGATGGCGATGCACCAACGGAGGGTATCATAGGTGCTGGCCTGGGAGAGCGCATGGTTCCAGAGCTGTAATTCTTTTGGGGTAAATGTTGTGTTCATGATTTTGGCCGTTTGGGGTGTGTGGAGGACAAAAAGCAGTAAGGTTATGCAAAGATAAAGAGGAATGATTTGGAGGCCGGGCATAAAAAAAGCCCGCGAACGCGAAACGTTCACGGGCAGTCTTGCGATATAGATACCCGAGCACAGCGCGTTCGCCTCCTGGAAGGAAGGCGGGAAAGACCGTGCTCGCACTCAGTCGTTGAGTCAGGCTACGCGCGGATCACACGCATAACCGGCGGGCAACGGTCCTTCCCGCCAGCTACACATGCATACGCACATCATGAATGATCGTAATTGAATCATTTCGTAGCCAAGAAACTCAACGGATGGTTCACCGACCCTTTGGTGGGCCAGCCTATCATCTTGTCTGTTTTGAGTGGCGCTTATTGTAGTGTATTTTACATGAGAATGCAAATTCGGGTTTGGGCAGGGTGCGTCTCAACATGGGGGCAAAGCCTCAAGCAACGCATTTTTCATTCGTGACGCTCAGGCTTCCGATGTCTTGCAGACCTCGGAAATCTTTTTTTGCGATGCACCCCCAAATTGAAACACACTCTTCGAACACGAGGCTGTAATAATTTCGTCGGTGGCGCTTAGGATGTGGGAAATGATAAACCCCATAACACCACCTGAAGGCCCCAACCTGACAGTAGAAAGGGGACGACGCCTTGATGGGGAAGCCATTCTCACAATTGACCAAAGAGATACCACCTCGTTCATTCATCCATAATATGGAATTGTTTTCATCGAATGCACATGATAGGATTGCTTTGTGGTAGTTGCCCGGCGATGTATCTCGGGAATAACGTGTGTCAGCCTCTACAAATCTGCTCCGTCGCTCCCATAAAATCCAGCTAAGGAAACCACAATGAATGTCCTGATTGAATCCAGACACGCCCGTTATGGATTGATCTGTGTACTGATCGCCTTTGTGATAAACATGGGCTTTCTGTCGTCGTCGTGGCCCCTGGAGACTATCCCTACGTACCCTCTTGTTCGACTGGCGCAATCCATTGACCCATTGGATGCGAATTTGGGCGCCGTCCTTCATTTTTTGGCCTCCACTTGGGGACGGTTTATCTGGCTGGTGGTGATATTTGGATGGGCCATTTGTGGTTTGCGCGCCGGGGACATGGGAATAAGGTGGAGACAATGGAAAGAGGGGCTTGTTGTCACACTGGGTATGTGGGCGCTAATCGAAGGGACGCTTGCGAGCTTGGTAGTGGCGATGGGAGGATCGTTGTCTTGGAATCCACTGTGGGCCCAATTGACGCCGGCAGCGATTGGAGCCACCGCGATCTATTACTTCTTGGGAGTCGCGCTTTTTGAGGAGGTGTTTTATAGAGGTTTCATGACGCCTCAGTTCTTTCATGCATTTCAAGAACGCTTCCCAAAACGGAGTCATATCCTCGCTGTGCTGCTCTCTCAATTGTTTTTTGCGTTCAGCCATATTCCCCATTATCAAATGCCCTTTCCAATGCCGATAGGATTGGGAATTCTATGGCTTACAGGCATCGTTTTTGCCTGGCTGTGGCTGCGGACAGGGAATTTATTCATCGTTGTCGGTTGGCATGGACTGATGGATTTCCCTCTTCATCTTGTCGTACCCCCCAAAAACGCTCCTGAGGGAATCACCTATCTGGTGGGAATTTTGTTGTTGATCGGATGGCCGTTCGTCAAGAAATATTGGTCGCACGCCTAACCCTGCAGCCATCACAGACAAGGGTTCGCATTGGCCGCCACGTGTTGATTGCCAAGGAACTGCATGGCGGTTTTAGGGAGGTACCATCCTCTCCTCTTCTTCCCTCCCCCGTTCCCTCGATGAGTTTCTACGGCCGCGAGGGCGCCACCATCACGGAACGCATGACCTTGCTATCCCCCTACTCCAAAGTTACCTTTGACTATCAGGAGGGCGTAACTTCATCGTCCCGGCCTATTACTACGATATCGAGTATGACCTTTCTGTGCAGGATACCCTTGGGAACGCGATTGGGATCTATCA
>WFTO01000091.1 GCA_015485435.1 Anaerolineae bacterium
CTTCATAAAACCGCAGGATGTTGGGGACCCATTCTGTGCCTAACCAGGGCCACAGGTCTTCCTTTCGTAAAAACGTGGGTGGGCCACAAGGAATGCGTATGATGCGCAGATTTTCGACCTGTGGATACCCATCAAGAGGTGATGCGAATTCGGGCCAGGCCGGGTCTTGAATGCGACGGGTGAGAATGTCGACGCGATGCCCAGCCCGAGCCAGAGCCACGGCCAGCTCCTTCACGTAAACGAGCTGACCACCGAAATCGGGATGCTGAGTCCAATAGCTATCTTGCGGATCAAAGTTGCCCTGGGGATTGAGGAATGCGATATGCATGATGAATGTTCGTGGAGTGACGTTGGGAGGACGTTACACTTTTATCCATCGAAAGCCGAAGGCGGGCAGTTGCAAAGGTCCGGGGCCAATCCTTTCGCCAGTAAGCAGGTCGGCGCCTGCGGGCGTGGATATCTGCAACGCAGACTCACCGAGGTTATGAAGGCATAGCACCTTTGTGGTCCCATCCGTACGATAAAACGCAAACAGCGCCGGCTCATCGTGCTGGATCACCTCCATATCGCCTGTTGCCAACAGAGGATAGGCGCGGGCCACGTGGATGAATTGGCGAATGCGTTGCAGCAATGAGTTGGGATCAGACCACTGGGCCCGCACATTGACCCGATGATATCCATAAACAGGATCATCAATAACCGGTGTTGGCAAATCTCGGGCGACAGAAAAACCAGCGTTGAGCGTGTCATCCCATTGCATGGGCGTGCGCACGCCATTACGGTCCGGCAGCCAACTGTTGTCTCCCATGCCGATTTCATCGCCGTAATAGATGACAGGTGCGCCCGGCAAGGTAAAAAGCAGAGAAAACATGAGCTCGATCTTCTGGCGGTCATTGTCCAACAGGGGCGCCAGGCGGCGGCGAATGCCCAGGTTCAGTCGCATACGAGGCTCTGGCGCATACACCTGCCACATCCAGTCCCGCTCTTCAGGAGTGACCATCTCCAAGGTGAGCTCGTCATGATTACGTAAGAATGTAGCCCATTGTGCGTTCTTGGGGATGGGCGAGCAGCGCTGAAGGATCTCGACAATGGGCGAACGGTCCGCACGGGCCAACGCCATAAACAGCCGAGGCATCAGAGGAAAATGTAAGCACATGTGGAATTCATCCCCCGGCACGTCGGGATGGCCAGGCTTTCCACCAAAATAACGAAGGGTCTCCATGGGAGGTTGATTCGCCTCGCTCATCAACACCGCATGAGGATACTCCGCTTCCATCATCGCCCGCATGCGTTTCAGAAAAGCGTGGGTTTCAGGAAGATTTTCGCAGTTGGTGCCCTCGCGTTCAAACAGGTAGGGCACAGCATCGACCCGAAAGCCATCCAACCCCAGATCAAGCCAAAAACGCATGACATCGAGCATGGCCTCTTGCACAAGGGGGTTATCGTAATTCAAATCAGGTTGCTGGCGATAAAATCGATGCCAGTAATACTGACCCCGAAGCTCATCCCACGCCCAGTTCGACGTTTCTGTGTCCAGAAAAATGATCCTGGCGTCCCCATACCGCTGATTGTCGTCACTCCACACATAAAAATCGGTATAGGGTTCCTGCCGCCGGCGAGAGGCCTGAAACCAGGGGTGCTGATCGGAAGTGTGATTGGGAATGAGGTCTGCCAGGACGCGCATACCACGAGCATGCGCTGCGTCAAGGAGTTGGCGGAAATCATCCAGGGAGCCGTAGTCAGGATGCACATTCAAATAATCGGAGACATCATAGCCATCATCTACCCTGGGAGAGGGGTAATGCGGGGAGAGCCAGATGGCGCTGATCCCGAGCTCCTGAAGGTAATCCAGATGGGCGATGACGCCCTGTAAATCACCGATGCCGTCGTCATTGTTATCGGCAAAACTGCGAAGATAGAGTTGATAGAAAACAGCGGTTTGCCACCAGGGAAGGGTCGTCATGGACTATCCTTTCACAGAGCCGGCCAACAGGCCACGAACGAAGTAACGTTGTAGAGAGAAGAAAACGATCAAAGGTAAGATCATGGACACAAAAGCGCCCGCTGTCAATAAATGCCAATCATTGCCCCGCGATCCGACCATTTCAGCAATACGCATGGTCAGCACCTGCACATCGGGCTTAGCGCCGATAAAGATCAGAGCAACGAGATAGTCATTCCACACCCACAGAAACTGAAAGATGGCGAAGGAAGCCAACGCGGGCACCGAAAGCGGCAAAATCAGACGGATAAAGATGGTGAAATGGGAGGCGCCATCGATGAATGCGGACTCCAGGATATCGCGCGGTAATCCGTTGATGTAATTGAAGAGCAGGTAAGTAGCCAGAGGCAGGCCGAATCCGGTATGCGCCAACCATACGGCCAGGAAGGTGCCATTCAAATCCAGTTTCGTGTAATCTCGGAGAATAGGCACCAACGCGATCTGGAGTGGGACCACAAGCATGGCCACCACCATGATAAAGAAGAGTTTGCGGCCAGGAAATCGCATCCAGGCGAATCCATACGCGGCGAAAGCTGCAATCAAAATGGGAATCACCGTCGCCGGGATGGCCACCGCCAGGCTGTTGATGAATGCGTTGGAGAGGTCCTCGCCCTGTTCGATCTTCACGCTGCCATCCGGCTGGCGGATTTCATACTCCTTTCCAACCAGCACCTCCTGGTAATTTTGCAACGTGAAATCCGTGCGCATGGTCCAACGCTGCTCTTGAATCTGAATCTTTCCCAGTCGCTTGTTTCCGATCCAGATGACGCGGCGGCCATCGGGCGTGGTAATGCCCTCGCGGAATTCTTTGAAAGTGCCCTTAGCGCCCTCGATTTCCATCACACCATTCTTATCCAACCCCTCAGGAATTGGCATCTCCGTCACTACGGTCCACTCTCGATGGGGGAAGATCGCCCACCAGCCTGAGGTTTGGATGTCGTAGGCGGTGCGAAAGGAGGAGATAAAGATGCCAATGGTGGGAATTGTCCACAACAGGATGAGGAGGAACAGGATGCCATCCACGAGCCAGGACGTCTGTTTCTTCTGGACCTTGTGCTTAGCCATCAGAATGCCTCCTCATTGCGAATTTGGCGAAGATTGTAGATCATCACCGGGATAACCGCCACCAATAACACGATCGCGATCGCGGACCCAAGCCCAAAATCTCGATTGGTGAAATACTGCCGATAGAACTGGGTGGCAATCACCTCGGTCCCAAACTGCCCTCCTGTCATGACAATGACGATATCGAAGATCTTCATGGCGAAGATGACGATGGTGGTGGTGACCGTGATGATGGTCCCCATGATGTAGGGAATCATGATTTTGAAGAAAATCTGGACTTCGTTGGCGCCATCCACCCGGGCAGCCTCTAACAATTCGGCGGGAATGCCTTTGATCGCAGCCGAAAAAATGACCATGGCGAAGCCCGTCTGCAGCCAGATAAGGATGATGATGAGGAAGAGATTGTTCCAGGGCTGCACCAGCTGAATCCACGCCTTCGGTTCACCTCCCAGGGCTACCACAATGGCGTTCAGCAATCCGATTTGAGGATCAGAAGGATCGCGCACCGCATAGATAAACTTCCAGATTACGCTGGCGCCCACCATCGAGATGGCCATGGGCATGAAAATCAGACTTTTCGCCAGTTTCTCAAAACGACTACGGTCCGCCAGTACGGCGATGAGCAACCCAAACACCACGGAAAACGTGGCGCCAATCAAAATCCACAACATTGTGTTACGGAACGCCTCCATCATGAAGCGCTCCGTGAAGACGGCGACATAATTTTGCAACCCCACAAACTGACTGCTATCGCGATTGTACAGGCTGATGATGAATGTGCGGATGGCGGGCAGGGCCAGGTACCAAAAGATGATCACAATCGCTGGACCTACAAAAATGTACGGCTGCAAATGGCGCACCCAGACATCGGGCAATTGTTCAACCAGCCAGTTCGTCACAAAAAAGAGGGCGGCTACTCCGCCAACCCCCCACACAATGGCCACCCCAGCCACCAATACCTTGGGCGCTTCGCTGTCACGAAGAAAAATAAACCCCTGCCATAATACAATGAAGGTGATCAGGGGAACGATAATGGCCAGCAGAATGCGTAGGATATTGGTAATGAACCAACGCCAGACCCTACGCGCCGATGATCTTGGCTCTGTCTGTTCCATAAGTGGTCATCCTCCGGGGAATGTGACTTTCGCTCGATATTCCATCGAAGTCGCTCGACTCTGCTTGAGAGGTTTTACTCTGTGCCGTAACACTGACACACCGTCAAGTGTAACACAATGATGAAAAGAACCAGAGGAGGGAATTTGGGAAAGGGCGATGGTCTGAGACGCCCTTTCCCGTCAGGTGGCTTCCAGGGATGAGGCCGGAAGGGCCAACTTCCGACCTCATCTCGCTTACGTTGAGGATTATTGTTGTGGCCAGGCGGCGTCGATCTCCTTGAGTGCGGTGTCCAGGTCGATGGTGCCCGCAATCCAGTCGGTCATGCCCTTCCAGAAGGAGCCTGCACCCACGGCGCCGGGCATCAGGTCCGAACCGTCAAACCGCACCGCATCCGCATCCTGCACCAGCTTCGCGATCCCGCGCTCGATGTCGTCGCCATACCAATCCAGACTCGCATCGTTATGCGGCGACAACGCTCCACCTGCCGCCAGCCAGCCTTTCACCGACTCGCCCGTGCTGAAGTATTCCATCACCGCCCGCACCTCCGGCCGGTCGTTGAACATCGCCATGATGTCTCCCGCCACCAGGAACGGCTTGCCATACTGCTCATCAATCGGCGGGAAGTAGAAAAAGTCGTAATCCTTGCCCGCTTCTACTCCCTCGGGGAAGAAGCTCGTGATGAAGTTCCCCTGCCGGTGCAGCCAGCACTTCGGCGGATTATCAAACATCGGCGTCGGCGCATCTCCAAAGAATGTCGAGACAATGCTCGCTCGTCCGCCATACACGTAATCATCGTTGAACCATATCTGCGCCATCAGCTCAGCCGCATGCTTCACCTCCGGCGACTCGAACTTCAGCTCGCCTCGAGTCCACTTGTCGTAGTTCTCCAACGACGTCGTCCGCAACATGATGTCCTCGATCCAGTCTGTCGCCGGCCAACCCGTGGCCGCTCCCGACTCGATCCCAATGCACCACGCCGTGTCGCCATCATCCGCAATCTGCTGCGTCAGCGCCATCAACTCATCCCACGTCTGCGGTATCTGATACCCGGCCTCGTCAAACTTGGCCTTCGGATACCATACCAGACTCTTGCCATTGAACCGCTGCCACACACCCGCCATCACGGGACCATCCGGACCTTCCATCGTCGCCATGTCCAACCACGATTGCTTGTAGTTCTGCTTCAACCAGTCCTCTGGCATGAATGTGTTCAGGTCCACCACCTTGCCAGCCTTCACAAAGTTGCCCAGCAGGCCAGGCTGCGGAAAGTCCACAATGTCCGGCGCATCGCCCGCATCCACTCGCACCGAGATCGACGCCTCAAACTGCTTCGACCCCTCGTACTGGATGTCAATGCCCGTCTTCTCCTCAAATTCCTTGATGGAATCGTTGAACTTCACCGCATCCTCATCCGTGAACGGACCGGTCATCGTCACCACCGTGCCCTTGTACTTCCCGTCATACGCATCCGCCAGGAAGGTCAAACCCTTCTCCCGGGCAGCCTGGGCCTCGGGTGAGGATTCCTGGACCGGAGCTTCGGTGGCTGCGGGAGCCTCCGTAGCCGTCGGCTGTTCTGGCGGCGGTTGTGTGGGGCTGGGCTCTTCTCCCCCACCGCCACAGGCCGCCAGCGTCAAGGCCAGCGCGACCATCAGCGTGAGCACGAGTAACCATTTGGATGTCTTCATGTTGTCTCCTCCTGAGAGAAAGAAAAAGGATTGAATGGGACAGAGAGGAAAGTCGAATATTTATGAACCCGGTGGGGCCGTGGTCGCTCGTTCGATCAGGCGCAAAGGCAGGAGAATTTCCTGCGCTTCACGGGCCTTTTCCGGATTCTCGATACACTGAAACAGAAGAGCTGCTCCTTCAACGCCTGACGTAAACAGGGGCTGATGGATTGTAGTGAGCTTGAGAAATTCGGCGATCTCGATGTCGTCAAAGCCGATGACTGAAAGCTGTTCGGGCACGGCGACGCCTCGATCATGCGCAGCTTGCAACACGCCGATGGCCTGTGTGTCGGAAGCAGCGAAAATAGCAGTGGGCGGTTCAGGTAGGGCGAGGAGGTCATGGGCCATTTTCCTGGCCTGAGGGATGCCATGCTGATCTTGCCGGTAATACTCCGATCGCAAAGGGATGCCTGCCTCATTCAAGGCCTGTTGATAGCCCTGATAACGGAGGCTAGAAGCGCCGACATGTTCAAAAGGGCTTTCCAAAATATCGCTGATGTAAGCAATTCGCTCATGTCCCAGATCGATCAAATGCTTAGTGGCCATGTACCCACCTTTCACATCATCAATGATCACGCGATTCAAGCGGGGATGGCTGGCATCCACCAGGACCACGGGCACGCGACCATGCAACAAACGCTCAGCAACGCGATCGCTGGGTGACAGCGTAAAAATGAGCAAGCCATCAAACATATCGCCGCGGGGCAGGATATCGAAGAGCTGATCTCTCCGTTCTTTGGTTTCCACGTTGTACAACACCAGATCGTATTTATGCTCCGCCAAGATCGTTTCCACCCCACGCAAGCGCTCTACCGAAGCTGGGCGAATAAAAAAAGGCGCCATGACGCCTATATTCGATGTTTTTCCCAAGGAAAGTTGCCGGGCAATGCTATGTGGATGATAGTTGAGGGCCCGGATTGCCTCTTCGACCTTTTTACGAGTCGCTTCTCGCACCGAAGGGTGATTGTTCAGGACGCGAGAAACCGTTCCCACGCCGACCCCGGCGGCTTTTGCGACATCGCGGATGGTGACTTCGGACATGCGGGGCAGCTCCATGAAACAAAAAAGAAAATTGAACCGGTTCCAAATCATTATAACAGCCCCCCATGCCCATGTCAACCACTTTTTGGAACCGGTTCAATCATTTTTCAAATTTTTCCTGCCCAGTCGCATCTCCCGCGCGTGTTTTCCCTCGCTCCCGGCGACTCGCAAGCGTTTACAGCCCCTTTTCACCCCCTTCCCCAATCAACTAGCCGTCTCCGAAACAAGCCCCACCTTATCGATAGAATTTGACATCCGCCTTTTCCATGGTTGCCAGCCCCTCCTGGATGGCGTCGTCGACCGACTCCAGGTAGGACTCAAGCCGATCTCGGGTATCGACCAATTCGACAATAATGGGTAAGTCGGTGGAAAGGCGGAGGATGCGAGAGGAATAGATTCGACTACTGCGGCCGAACCCCATGATCCCGCGCAGCACAGTCGCGCCGGCAAGTTGCTGCCTGCGTGCCTCTTCCACCAGCCATTCATACAGAGGTCGCCCTTGATAGTGATCATCTTCGCCGATAAAAATCCGTAACAGACAGCCAGCTTTTTCAAATTCCATGACTCAACTCCCAAGACTCAGGGCTAGAGCTTGGCCAATCCAAACCGCGCCCAACCCTAACAACATGTTGGCCAATACATTCATCATGGCAGGCATCGTTGCACCATCGGCCAAAAGATTGAAGGTTTCATTGCTGAAAGTGGAAAACGTGGTAAATGCGCCCAGAAAACCGATGAAGATCAACAACCGCGTCTCTGGACTGAACGCATTGTAGAGAAAAGCATATCGCACCAGAAAGCCGAGCAAAAAGCTACCAATGACATTCACGGCCAGGGTGCCATATGGAAAATGCACCGACCTGCTCAGGTCCTGAACCCAGCCGGTCACAAGAAAACGAAAGATCGCGCCAAAAAAGCCGCCGAATCCAATGATCAACAATCGTGTCATAATCACTCCAAAGAATTGAGTTGCCATCGCATCATAATCAGAAATGGCTGGAATGTAAAGCTGGAAACATGTAATTTGCGATCCCGTTCAAAGGAGACTACAATCAAAATCATGGAAACAAGGCCCTTTGAAGTGCACGAACCCGACATTCTCACCTTGCGGGCGGCTGAGTTATTGGCCTGGACCATTGAAGCCACTGTGCAGGCCCGGGGGGTGGCGCATCTCGCCATCTCTGGCGGATCCACCCCGCGCCCCCTGTTCAAGTTGCTTGCCTCGCCCCCGTGGATCGATCGAATCCCTTGGGCCCACACCCATATCTGGTGGGTTGATGAACGTTGCGTTCCTCCCGATCATCCTCACAGCAATTATGGCGTCGCCTCTGCGTTGCTTTTGCAACACCTCCCGGTCATCATCGCCCATCGCATCCACGGCGAGCTCGATGACCCTGAGGAGGCGGCCGCGCAATATGAGCGAGAGATCATGACGGTGATGGCCTTGGCCGACTGGCAGTGGCCCAGATTCGATCTCATCTTGCTGGGCATGGGCGCGGATGGGCACACAGCGTCCCTTTTCCCTGGGGACCCAGCATTGACGGTTCGCGATCATTTGGTCACTGTGGGACACGCCCCCACCCCTCCCCATCAACGTGTCAGCCTCACTCTCCCTGTCCTCAACCAGGCGGCGCATGTACTTTTCCTGGTTTCAGGTGAAAGCAAAGGGCCAGCGCTCCAGCGAATCTTTCATCAGGAAGACCCCCAACCCCTTCCGGCCGCCCTGGTCGAACCGGAAACAGGTGCTTTGTTGTGGCTGATCGACACAGCAGCGGCTCGAGCAGCCCACCTCCCCCTCTTCCCCATGGCATCCATCCCACCTTCTTCATGACCTCCTGAGGATATCGGTGGCATCGTTCCAGGCCACAAGCGTCGCCTGATTACCCTGAGAAATCCAATCCACGTGCGATTTTCGCTCGTGCATCGACTTACCCTTCAAAAAAGAGGTTCAAAAAATGAGTAAACTTCAACGACTTTACGACGAATTCGGTCAATCCATCTGGCTTGATTTCATTAGCCGCGACATCATAGCTTCTGGCCAGTTCCAGGAACTTATCGATGCCGGGTTGCGCGGCGTCACCTCAAATCCTTCGATCTTCAACAAGGCCATCAGCGGTAGCAGCCTTTATGACGAAGATATCGTTCGGCTTGCTGGAGAGGGCGCGGACGCCTTCAAAATCTACGATGTGCTTTCGCAGGCGGACATCACTGCAGCGTGTGATACGCTTCTGCCCCTGTACGAGGCCAGCAATCGCGGCGATGGCTATGTCAGCATCGAAGTCAATCCTGACCTGGCCTACGACACCGAGGGCACGATCGCCGAAGCCAAACGGCTGTGGCAGGCCATCCATCGCCCCAATCTGATGATCAAAGTCCCTGCCACCCAAGAGGGCATCCCTGCCATTCGCCACCTCATTGCCGAAGGCATCAATGTCAATGCCACGTTGATGTTTTCGCTCTCCCATTACGAGGCGGTGGCCTACGCGTTTATCGAGGGGTTAGAAGCCCGAGCTGCCCGAGGTGACGACCTCAGCCACGTGGCCTCGGTAGCGTCCTTCTTTGTCAGTCGCATCGATACAGCGGTGGACAAAGCCCTGGCTGCGGTCGGAAATCAAGAGCTGCAAGGAAAGATCGCGGTGGCCAACGCCAAACTGGCGTATGATCGCTTCAAAGTCGTGTTTGGCGATGCCCGCTGGCAGGCCCTCGCCGATCAGGGGGCCCAGTTGCAACGGCCGCTGTGGGCCAGCACCAGCACCAAAAACCCAGCCTACTCCGATGTGCTTTATGTGGAGAATCTCATCGGTCCCCATACCGTCAACACCCTCCCCCTGAAAACCATCGAAGCCTTTGTGGATCATGGACAGCTTGCTCGAACCGTAGACGAGGGCGTGGAAGAAGCCCGGGCGCAAATTGCCAAACTGGCGGAATTGGGCATCGATTTCGAAAAAATCACCGAGGACCTGCAAACCGCGGGCGTGAAAGCGTTCGCCAAGGATTTCCACACATTGTTGGTCACTATTGCCCAACGCGCAGGCTCCATAACCAAAGCCTGAGGGAGGCTCTTATGTCCCAGTCCGATCTCGAGGCCATCCACCGCGCGCCGCCGTTCAGCCTCGTCATCTTTGGCGCATCGGGTGATCTGGCATATCGCAAACTCCTGCCCGCCCTCTTTACCCTTGCTTGCAACGACCTCCTTCCCGAAGAGTATGTCATCCTGGGGGCTTCACGCACCCCTTACACCGACGAACGATTCCGAACTCATATTCGCAAAGGCGTGGAGGAGTTTGGGAGGATCAAACCTTCGGAATGTGATCGCTGGCCGGCATTTGCCGAGCATCTTTTCTACCAGCATCTGCAATATGATGCGCCGGAAGATTTCAAAGCCCTGCAACAGCGATTGGAAGCCTTGGAAACCGCGCATCAGGTGGCCCCTAACAGACTCTTTTACCTGGCCATCCCGCCATCGCTTTACAGCACGGTGGTTGAAAACCTCGGCGAAGTGGGCTTCTCGCAAGAGAAGGAGGGTCACTTTGCCCGTCTGATCGTGGAAAAGCCCTTCGGCACCGATTACGAAAGTGCGCGCGCCCTCAACACCCACATCCATCGTTATTTTCGAGAGGATCAGATCTATCGCATCGATCATTATCTGGGCAAAGAAACCGTCCAAAACCTGCTGGTCTTTCGGTTCGCCAACGCCATCTTCGAGCCCCTTTGGAACCGTCATTATATCGACCATGTCCAGATCTCGGTGTTGGAATCGGTGGCCGTAGGCAACCGCGGCAGCTATTATGACCAGGCTGGGGTCATGCGCGACATGTTCCAAAACCATTTAATGCAACTTCTCTCGCTGACCGCGATGGAGCCTCCCAATGAATGGGACGCTACGCAATTGCGGGATGAGAAGATGAAAGTGCTGCGTGCGGTGCGTCCTCCAAAGGATGGCGCTCTACGCACCAACACGGTTCGCGCCCAATATCGCGCGACCGATGGCTCCGGCCCCACCTATCGATTGGAGCCCGGCGTCGATCCTCAATCCGACACACCCACCTATGCCGCCTTGATGCTCTTCATCGACAATTGGCGCTGGAAGGGCGTCCCCTTTTACCTGCGATCGGGAAAAGCCTTGGCTGCCAAGACCACCGAAATTTACGTTCAATTCAAAGAGGTGCCTCACCTGCTCTTTGAGGCCCAAGGGGTGGATTTGGCGCCCAACGCCCTTTCCATCTGCCTGCAACCCCATGAAGGCTTCCATTTACGATTTCAGACGAAAGTGCCTGGCGCTGGCATGCGCACCCGCGATGTAGATATGCGCTTCAATTTCGCCACCACCTTTGGTGACAAGAGCCTGCCCGAGGCATATGAACGTCTCCTGTTGGACGCTGTGTTAGGCGACGCCTCTTTGTTCTCCCGCGAGGATGAAATCCTTGCCTCCTGGCGGCTCATTGACAGCATCTTGCATGGCTGGGAAGCCGGTGAAGGGCCGCCCCTCACCTACTATGAACCCGGCAGCTGGGGGCCAGTCGCCGCGGAAAATATGCTGGCGGTAGATGGCCGAGCCTGGAGCGTGGATTGTTTCAAGAGTTATGCGCCCGGTTGAGCTTTCGACAACGGGCACACATCACACACGTTGCACAGTTCCTGCGCCAGAGCAGGATTCATGGAGCCTCGAGCTTCACGCCAGGAGACGATCTTGGCGACCTGCTCTGGCGGCATCACATTCAAATGATTGAGCTCGACCAACGTTTTTGTGATCAACGCGGTATGCTCCAGTTTTTCTAATTTCAGATAAGCTTTCCAGGCGCTCTCTCCCACCGTGACAGTGCCGTGTCGGCGCAGGATCAAGGCGTCGTAGTGTTCGATAATGCCGGCAATCACGTCCGCGCCCTCCGGAGAAGCGGGCGTAGCGTACTCGGTGGTGGGAATTAGCCCCAGGGTCATCACAACTTCGGGGAGAATGCATTGCGCCAGAGAGATGCCAGCGATAGAG
>WFTO01000092.1 GCA_015485435.1 Anaerolineae bacterium
CCCCAGCCAGAAACCTACTGGGGCAATGTGAATCCCATAGGCGTCCGCGGTGTTTATGACGAATCAAAACGATTCGCAGAGTCCATTACCATGGCCTATCACCGCGTCCATGGACTGGAAACCCGCATCGTACGCATTTTTAACACCTATGGCCCCCGCATGCGTTTGAACGATGGCCGGGTCATTCCAAATTTCATCAGCCAAGCCCTCAGGGGCGAGCCCTTGACGATCTATGGAGATGGCGTCCAAACCCGATCGTTTACCTTCGTTCGGGATGAAATCGAAGGGTTTATCCGACTATTGTTATCCGACGAGGTGTACCCCGTGAACATCGGCAACACGCGTGAAACCACCATGCTGGAACTTGCCGAACTCATCAACCAACTTACCGGGAATAAAGCTGGCGTCACCTTTCTCCCCTTGCCTCATCAGGACGATCCCAAAAAACGACGCCCTGACATTACCAAAGCGCGCACCATCTTACATTGGGAACCGACGGTCTCGTTAGAAGAGGGATTGACAGAAACGATAACCTGGTTCCGCAAGCAAATGGCGTAAGGCTCGACATGCGCGAGTTGCCTCGCTCTACCAGCCAGCCCATCCATAAACGAACGGCCCGCAGCCTTTACTGGCGAACACTTGCCTTGCTCTTTCGTTGGGGAAAAGTTCCCCTCTCCAAAGCCTTCGCTCGTTTCCGTCCTCGGGCTCCCTGGCCGGGCCATGACGCCTGCTGGACAAGTCTGGAAGAGTATGGACGTTGGCTGCCTCACCACGTTCGTTGGGAATCCGATCCCCTCGGTGGCGTATTCGACATCTTTCCCACACGCGAAACCATCGCCGCCCAATACGTACGCCATGGCATCTTTGAAGAGGATTGCGATGGTCTGGCCTATTTTTCAGCACAAAACCTTGTTTCTTTGGCCGATGATCCGGCCAAGATTTTGATTATTACCGTGATTTTGGACCCTTTCTCATTCAACGAAAGGGCTTTATTTTTTGCAGCCCATGTTCTCTTGCTCTTCCCCTATCAGGGTCGATGGCGCGTCATTTCCAATGATATCCTGTACGATGACGCCTTTCCGACCCTCGCCGAAGCCATCCAATGGAACCCTTATTGCGAATCGCATCCTATTCTGTGGGCCGAAGCCAGGGATCGACACTTACACCATCTGGCCAGCGCCACCAATGTTCATCAACTGGAAAGAAAACTGCTTCGTCAATGGGCCCATGGGTAACGGGTGCGTTTCAAAATGGAGGAACATTTTCGTTTCCTCTTGGCCGACTCAGGTAGGCCCCTTCAAGCCTGTGGCCGAGGGGGCTCCTTTGATTTTCGCTCGGACAAGCTGCGTCGTTCCATTGGCGCGAAGCGCCCAAAGAGCCCGAAGTCACTCGACGAGGGCATGAAATGCATGACTACTCCAACATTGAAACGCCCTCATAGCTAAAACTCCCTCACACAAAAATCCATCCACTTCCCTCCTCCGTTGCAACTTGCACGGGGGATTTTTTATGGATTGAAATTTGACAATCTATTTAGAATCAGTATAATATCAGAACAATTCCAAATTGAGATTCATTCTAATGGAGCAAACCATGTTTCCATCCGCAGCCCCTTCCCAAGACCACATTCAGGCTCGATACGAAGCCATGCTCAATGCATTGCGTCGAGCGGACTATCGCCTGACGCCCCAACGCATGGCTGTATGCCATTATCTGGCCGAAACCCGATCGCACCCCACCCCCAGCGAGATATTCCACGCGGTTAAAGAACAATTCCCCACTATCAGTCGGGCGACGGTTTATAACACCGTCACCGTACTGAAAGAACTGGGTGAAATCATCGAACTTCCTGCTGGCGGCGGCACGGGCGTGCGCTATGAAACCGACATTACCCCTCACGTCAACTTGACTTGCACTCGCTGCGGACGAATCTACGATGTTTCTTTAGACAATCTTGAAGACATTTTGAAACAGATCAACGAACGCACCGATTTCCAGCTGACCAACTTTCACATCGAAGGCTATGGTCTGTGTCCCAACTGTCAAACCTCCAATTCCTGAATAAGTCATCATGGTCGAAAAGCAACTCGAAATCCCAATTCTCTTTCCCGAAGATACGCAAGCTGCCAGGGAGAGCGCCGAACTATTAATCCAAACCCTCGAAAAGCATGAAGGCATCTCCGCTGTCGAAGTAGACCTGGCTCGAGGCATCCTTTCCCTGAAATATGATCCAGCCATCATTTCGGCTGACGTCGTCGATGGCATTGCCCGCGACCTGGGCTTACAGCTTCGACGGCTGGTTAGCCGCCAAATCATCGATGTAAAAACCTCGCCCTATCGCGTGGTGGAGGATTCACTTGAGGATGCACTCAGCGACATGCCGGGCGTCTTTCATGTGGCTATCAACCCGGCAGCCCACACAGTGTGTGTGCGTTATCGAGACCGCGCAGCGTTGGCCGAAGTCGTCAAACGTCTCGAA
Source organism: Anaerolineae bacterium (assembly GCA_015485435.1). Taxonomy (GTDB): domain Bacteria; phylum Chloroflexota; class Anaerolineae; order J102; family J102; genus M2005. The sequence goes on from WFTO01000092.1 coordinate 2,480, forward strand.
GAAGAGGGTTACCCCAGCCAGACCGGCGCCGAAGGGACAAAGCCACCCTTCTGGATGCGCAATCAGGGCCTCATTTGGGCCGGCTTCACGCTGCTTTTCCTGTTGCTGGGCGCTGGGCTGGAAAAATGGGGCGATGGTGCAGGCCTACAATGGCTCTCGATGCTCTTTTTTGTGGCGGCATACATCAGCGGTGGCCACGAAGGTTTTCTAGAAGCATTGAAAGACCTTCGCCACAGACACTTGAATATTGACTTTTTAATGATCACCGCGGCCATTGGCGCGGCGTTGATTGGCGAATGGGCCGAAGGCGCGATGCTGCTGTTCCTTTTTACCCTGGCCGAAGCATTGGAAGACTTTGCCATGGATCGCACCCGGAGTGCTGTCGAGGCGTTAACGAAATTGCGCCCCAATGAAGCGACGGTGCGACGCGACAATCGAGAAGTGCGCGTGCCGGTGGAAGAGGTGCGTGTAGGCGAAGTCGTCATTGTACGCCCTGGCGAAGAGATCCCGATGGATGGCAAAGTGCTCCTCGGTGAGACCTTGGTGAATCAGGCGTCGATCACCGGCGAATCAGCACCCGTCCACAAAGAGCCGGGCGACGACGTATTCGCTGGCACCATCAACCTGGATGGAGCCATCGATGTGCAGGTCACTAAGGCTGCCAAAGACTCCACCCTGGCAAAAATCATCGAGATGGTCTCCGAGGCGCAAAGTGAACGCGCCCCCACACAACGACTCATCGACCGCTTCGCTCATCCCTACGCAGTGGCGGTGTTGGCCTCGGTTGGCTTTGTGCTCCTGATCGGCTATTACGGTTTCAATATGCCGTTTGAGGATGTTTTTTACAAAGCCATGACGCTGCTAGTGGTCGCTTCGCCCTGCGCCCTGGTGATCAGCACTCCGGCATCGGTTCTTTCGGGCATTGCTGCAGGCGCGCGCCATGGCGTTTTATTCAAAGGAGGCGTGCATCTTGAAAATACAGCCAAGGTCAATGTCATCGCCTTTGACAAAACAGGCACGCTTACCCACGGTCGACCAGTGGTCACAGATATCCTGACCTTAAATGGACTCAATGAAAATGAGTTGCTACAGCTTGTCGCCAGCGCCGAAACCCGCTCCGAACATCCCATTGCCCAAGCGATTGTAGAAGAAGCCAGAAATCGGGGACTAAGCATTCCCGAACCAGAGGCTTTTCGGGCGATTCCGGGCAAGGGAGTGCGGGCGCAGGTGAATGGTCGTGCATTGATAGTTGGCAGTCACCGCATCTTTCAAGAAAACGGCAACGGACACCGCAGCGATCCCATTCCCGAAGATATTCTCTCATTACAACATGATGGAAAAACCACCATCTTTGTAATGGACAATCATCACCTCTTGGGCGTCATAGCAGTAGCGGATTTGCCTCGCGAAAAGGCAACAGAAACCATCGCCGAGCTTCGACGATTGGGCATCCATCGCATTGCGATGCTGACGGGGGATTATAAGCCCGTTGCAGAGAATATCGCCCGACAGCTGGGCGTTGATGAAGTATACGCCGAGTTATTGCCGGGCGACAAAGTGGAAGTGATCCGCCGCTTGCAAAAGGAAGGCGTCGTAGGCATGGTCGGCGATGGCATCAATGATGCGCCAGCATTAGCGCTTGCAGATATTGGCGTGGCCATGGGCGCGGCAGGCACAGATGTCGCCATGGAGACGGCAGATATCGTGCTCATGGCTGATGATCTTTCCAAATTGCCCTTCACGTTCCGGTTGGCCCGTCGCGCACGCGCCATCATATTCCAGAACCTGGCCTTCTCTATCGCCGTGATATTCGGCCTCATCATTGCTACGTTCACCGTGGGCATCTCGCTGCCCCTGGCAGTGATAGGCCACGAAGGCAGCACCATTATCGTCGTACTCAACGGCCTACGATTACTGCGATCCAACTAAGATAACCAGACATCCCCAACAGGCCAGTACATCGAATAGAATCATCCTGTTACGGAGGCAAAGAAGGCAAAGAGATGAAGACATAGGGCATTTCGAATGGTTTCTTTGTCTTGCCTTCGTGGTAAATTGTACGCTGGTTTCCTGGTAGGGTTGCGGCAAATGCGCTGCAACCCTACTTTGTCATTCAGATGCAATCTCCACCCACACCATCATTTGTCCCACCAATACCTTGTTGTACTTTTGTTGCAAAATAATGGGCCCGCCATCTTTGGAGCTCGCTTGCTGGTTGATACGGATGATCAGAGACGCGGTGCGCGTTTCGGTAGCCTGACAGGCCAGGTCCTTCAATACGGCGTCCTCATGCTCAGGTTCTTTTTCTCGATAAGCTTGCCCTTGTTCAATGCGCAGCTCGAGATGGCCGCCGCGAAAATCGCGGCGATTGACCCGCAATGCCCTCAGGCTTAACTCGCCTGGCACCCCAAAGAGAGGGAAGGTGATGGTACGCGTTTCCCCTGGACGCATTTTCAGGTGGATGATGTTCTTCTGTGCGATATTGTTGTCGTAACGCACGGCCCATTCGTGTTGCGCAGGGTCTTCGGCCGATTGCAAACGCACAAGCAAACGCTGGGGAATCTCTTTATCGGGAGTCCATGCCATCGACCCCACAGCAGACTCACCAGGATCGATCTCTCCTAACTTGATCGTGTCGAGGAGCTGCCACATGTCAGGCCAGATGGAAGGGGACGCTGGCGCGACAAAAACTTCCGCCTGCACATCAGTGGCTTTCTTCGGACCTAGATTCCAGGCCCGTACGTAAATCCAATGCTTTTCGCCCGCCCGAGGAGGTTGATGCTCCGCCTTATCATCTCGTTGATAGCGCACCCAAATGTCAGGACTGTTGAAAGTCAGCCCACGGCTAGGTGCTTCCCCCCGATCCTCCTCATTATCGCGCACGTAAACATCCGCTTCGATGAATGGCACCCCTACATCGGCAATGGTATTGTACTTTTGCAAAAATGCATAGGGTATCGTGCCCAGGCCGGGCCCAAGGGGATTTTTCATTCCCCAGGGTTTCCACGCATTACGCAGGATAAAATACCCCCCTCCAGGTGCCGTAGCATCATCCACATAACCAATCAATGCCAGCGCATGCGCGCCGATCGCCTTCTCTTCAGGTAATGGAAGATTAATCTTCCCGAATTTTCGCGTCATGCGACTACGAAACCAGGATGCCACAATCGGAATTGTGATCATGACTGATTTCCCCTGAAGCAGAGCCGCCTTCATGCTCTCAATATCATCGGGACGCAGATGAATGATCTTCCCCAAACGATAGCGTTTCGCTTCTTCCAGCGCTTTTTTGGGGGGAGGGCCCTGTCCCTCATTTTCCGGAGTGGGCGTAGGATTATAAGGCCAGGTTTTCTCGGTGGGCGCCCCCGCTTCCAACAAACATTGCAGCCCAAGGGAAGGGTATGTGCCACTGACCGTTGGCAAACCATCTTTCTCCTTGCACCACCAATAGATAAATTGCTCAGATAAATCCACGCGCTTCGGATCCACCTTTTTCTTCAATCGCTTCAACCGCTGGATCTCCAGGAACTCTCGAACAGCCGCCGCGGCATAGGCCACGCAAGTGCCGCGCGCACCTTGATTCCGAATAGGGGGCAATTCATCGGCGTAGCTCAAAGCCGGAGGGAATGGCGTCTCATGGGGAATGCGTTCATATTCGACTTTCGCACGCATCGTTGGCGTAGGCTCCAGCGCGCCACTGGCATACTCTACTTCATCCAACGCTGCATCTTCCTCATCATCCTCCCCTCGCATTTGCGATAATTGCCGACGCGCGCGTTTGATCAACGCCTCCAACTCCGTCTCTGTGACATCCAACAAATTAGCCAACCCACGTTTGGTAGAGGGCATCTCCCCTAAAGCAACCAGTTCCTGAATGCTTACGATCCAATGCGCCTTCAGCGTCTCTAATTGCTGTTCTGTCAATCCAGGAATCCGTTCAAGTGGGGCGGGATTTCGAAGCGGTTTCGGCGATTCTGGTATGTACATAGAAAAGATTCATGTAAGAATGATTATCCAACTTCCTGAAGAGTATAGCATCGCCCCCAGAGATTGACAATCGGACATGCAATCCCCCTGGCGTCATGATTTGATGCTATCATCCATTGGCTTCTATAATGATACCCATGAATCGCACACAACGCAACGACCTCATCAGCAATTTGGCATTCCATGCCGCCTGGATCACCGTGGAAGAACGGTTTTTGCGGTTATACCCGCGCCATAAAGCCGCGTCGACCATCAAAACCATCATGATGATCGAACATGACATGATGGGAGCGTTAGCGCATGCCATGCGCCAATACGACATGGCGCCCAATCAAGTCGAACCTGACGCCAAAATCATTTCCCAGGCTTACCAACGGAAATCGCCCGAGACGCTGTTGCGTTACATCGAACATGGCATGGAGGTTTCCAGAAAGTGGTATCAAGCCCGGCTGGCCCAGACCGACCATCCACTTCGGGATCTTTGGCAGACATTGGCCGAATTGCAAGAATCGATTTATCGCGAGATAGCGAATTAGTATCCATAATCGCTCGCAATGCTCCGAACGCAGCGGGACGATTGAGGACATATTTCGATCCATGCAAATAGGCCAGACGCCATC
>WFTO01000093.1 GCA_015485435.1 Anaerolineae bacterium
AAAGTAATGGCGATGATGGGTATGAGAAAATGGGGTTGTGGGGTCATTGTATACGATTGCCGAAGAGAGCGGAAATTTGCACCTTGTTCCGGGTGCATTTCAATTGGAGAGGCGCGTCGGCAACGTTGGCTGAGCTCTCAACGGATGTCAAACGTCAAACGTAAAATGTAAAACGTCATGATTTGTCATCCTTCGCCTCGTTTTCATGCGAAATGTTGCGAAGCATCCGCCGTTTGTGGCAGTCGACGAACCCGCCGGATGACACAGCCGGTTAGAGGCAATGGGCATGAAGCCAGGTTTGCTGGTAGCAAGTCGCAGATGGCAGGTCAACTTACGGCTCCCTGCTCCCTGCTGCTAATTTTCATCCGTATCGGCGGGCTGCCGCCCGTGTCGCCTAATTTGCAAACGCTCCCCCGCGATCGGGACGACGCAGACCCTCCCTTGGCCACGGCCCGAAAAGAGCGGCTTGAGTCAGGCCGTGGAATGGAGGAGCGAGTTCGTTTGACCGACGAAACTGAGATGGTGTCCGTTGTGCCGGGTGCGTTTCAATTTTGGGGCAATTTGTCCCATTATACAGGTCGAGTGAACTCGGGCTCTTTGGGCGCTTCGCGCCGACGGTCGCCCTACGGCGACCGCTAATGGGACGGCGTAGGCCGTCCCTTGGCCGCAGGCCTAAAGGGTCCGACTTGAGTCGACTAGAGGGTGACGAAAACGCGCCCCCATTTTGAAACGCACCCGTTGTGCCAATAAACTTGAGATATCGGTGCAACATCCCTATAATGATAATTCAAGGCGATATTGTAAGCACTCTTCATTCATTTTTGGAGGCTCACCATGAAAAAAGTTCGTTGGGGCGTGATCAGCACAGCGCGGATAGGACTTCAAAAAGTCATTCCCGCCATGCAACAGGGACAATATAGTGAAGTGATTGCTATTGCATCCCGCGACCTCAAAAAAGCTAAAGCCGCTGCAGCACAATTGGGTATTCCGCGGGCGTATGGCTCCTATGACGAGCTTTTTCAGGACCCAGACATCGACGCCATATACAATCCAACACCTAACCATCTGCATGTGCCTTTAACCCTGGCAGCGATGAATGCCGGGAAACATGTCTTATGCGAAAAACCGATTGCCCTGAACCTTACCGAAGCGCAAGACCTTCTGGAAGCGGCCCGGCAATTGCCCCATCTTAAAGTCATGGAAGCCTTCATGTATCGCTTCCACCCACAATGGCAGACTGCCAAGAACCTAGTCGAGCAAGAAGCCATCGGAAAGGTGCAGACAATCCACACTCACTTTTCGTATTACAACACCAATCCTGACGACGTGCGCAACAATCCCGAGATCGGCGGAGGGGGATTGATGGATATCGGCTGCTACGCCATCAATCTTTCCCGATATCTCTTTGCTGATGAACCGCATCGCGTGTTAGGGATACTGGACTATGATCCGGTTTTTCAAATCGACCGCAAAGCATCTGGACTGTTAGACTTCAAAACAGGAACAGCCACCTTCACCGTCGGGACGCAATTATCCCCGTATCAACGCGTCCATATCATCGGAGACCTCGGGCGCATTGAAATCGAGATCCCATTCAATATTCCGCCCCATAGTCCAGCACGGGTGTGGATCACCAGAGATGGTCACACAGAAGAAGTGCTTCTTCCGGCAAGCGATCAATACACACTGCAGGGGGACGCGTTCTCTAAGGCAGTTCTTGAGGACGCACCCGTGCCCACTCCCCTTGAAGATGCAATCGCCAATATGGCCGTCATCGATGCGTTGATTCGCAGCCATCACCAACAAGGATGGGTGCCATTAACTACAGCCATTGAAACTCGCTCGGATTGAGTTTTCTCATTGCCAACCATGCATTTGTTCAGAATCCGCCAACGCAAACGCCCTTGTTCTCTTAACTATTTCGGCTATAATGTCGAGCGAGCCCCTTCGCCCCGCCAACACCAGTGAGTTCACGATGATTCGCCCAACATTTCACGAATCAATTTATGACCTGATGCGTCTGCCCGAAGCCAAAATTCGGCGACGATTTAATGCGTTCAATGCCCATCTTCTGGACCTCTACGAAGAAATCTTGCCCTACCGGCATACGCCACGCACAGTCATCGTAGTTCCCAGCTTGACGTTAGACCAGGAGGTGCTCTCTAAAATTCCGGGCATCAATTTTTACGAACAACGGCTGTTATATTACCTGATGATGTTGCAGCTGCCGCGCACCCAGGTCATTTTCATCACCAGCGAAACCATCGACGACTCCATCGTTGACTACTTCCTGAACCTCCTCCCTGGCGTACCCGGTTCCCACGCCCGCGATCGCCTGACGCTGTTGAGTTGTCACGACGCCTCCTCCCTGTCGCTCACCGAAAAAATTCTGGCGCGCCCCCGTCTCATTCAACGCATTCGCGAGAATATACGCTATCCCGATTCCGCCTACATGGAATGCTTTAATTCCACGCCGCACGAACGTCGTCTTTCGGTGCTTCTTGGCGTGCCTTTGTATGCCCTGGACCCAGACCTCGTCCATCTGGGCAACAAAAGCTGGAATCGACGGCTCTTTCGAGAAGCAGGCGTTCTCTTCCCTGATGGTTTTGAAGATTTACGCGACGAACAAGATGTAGTCGAGGCATTGGTCGCGCTGAAACAGCAGCAGCCAGGCATGAAAAGAGCTGTTATCAAATTGAATGAGGGATTTTCAGGAGAAGGAAACGCTCTGTTTTCTTTTGACGGCGCACCTGAACGCACGTCCGATCTGCACGCCTGGGTGCAGCAGGAGCTTCCCAAACGCATACGATTTGAAAATCCAGAAGAAACCTATGAACGATTTATGCGCAAGTTTGTGGAGATGGAAGGCATCGTTGAAATGTTCATTGAAGGAGAAGGTAAACGCTCACCTTCCGTTCAGGGGTTGATCAATCCCCTTGGCCAGGGAACCGTGGTCTCGACCCATGAACAAATCCTGGGAGGGCCAACCAAGCAGGTTTATTTGGGCGCAACCTTTCCGGCTAGCGAAGCATATCGCCTAGAACTGCAGGACATTGGTCGCCGGGTAGGACATGCTTTGAGCGTCCGAGGCGCTATCGGGCGTTTTTCCGTTGATTTCGTTTCGGTGCCCCGGGCGGACGGTCGTTGGGATCACTATTCCCTGGAAATCAACCTGCGCAAAGGCGGCACCACCCATCCCTTTATGACACTGAAATTCTTAACCCATGGAGAATACAATTTAGAAGATGGCCTTTATTACACCGGTACGGGACAACCCCGATACTACTATGCCACCGATAACCTGCACAGCAACGCCTACAAGGGATTGACGCCCGAAGACCTCATGGATATTGCGCTTTGCGAAGGCCTGCACTTTCATGGCGGCACCCAAGAAGGCATGGTGTTTCATCTCATCGGAGCGCTTTCAGAGTATGGAAAACTGGGCATGGTAGCCATTGGCGCCACGCCAGAACGCGCGGAAGCCTACTATTACACGACTCTGGAAGCCCTCGACCGGGTTACCCAGACCGGCGGCAAATGTCAAAACCCGCCACGCGACCCCTCCGAAGCCACTGCGCCTACGCACTTCAAACCCTGGTGGGATGCGCACAAGCCCCTTAATGAGGCATAACGAACAAGCTGCCGCCTTAACAAATACCCAACGACAACACATCCTCTGAAAGAGGTTCGCCCTGCCCCCCTTTGCTCAACAGGTAGGTAAACAACTTGGTGCCGTGTTCATTCAAGTTTTGAATCATGTCGAGCAAATCATCGGGGGAAAGGTGTGGCGCAGGCTGACGTCCAGGATGTTCTTGCACCCATTGTTGTAAATCGGTGGCATAATCAAAAAGCGAGGCCAGATCCATGGGATACTGCTCTGGATGCACTCCTATCCACTGAAGCGGGCCGATGCGCGCCGCATGCTCCTGCCAGGCCTCCGCTGCCGGGAGATCGGGCGTTTGCGTGAAGTTAGCCAGCAGAGACATGACCACAGGGATGCCCTTAGGAATCAAAGGCGTCATCCGCGAGAAAAACGACAGGCTGTCGTCGGTGTTGAAAGGCATCCATAGGGGCAACAGATCGGATCGCAACGCAGCAGTGGGATTGATTTGGCTGAAACATTCTACCAACAGGCCATTGATCTTGCGATCATGCAGACAACTTTCCCACAGGAATGCCGTATACGCTAGCGCGCTAAATTCCTCAGGATGATCTCCATGAATAGCCCGGAACTGATAATCCCGATCTCGAGCATATTCACGGACCGCGTCGCGAAAAGATTGGATGCTTCCCCATTCAGATTCACGCGCCTCGACCAAGGCGCCCTCGAATTGAGGCAATCGCCAACCGCCGCGGTGATTGCTTTTTTGTTGTGCCAACCATTCATCCAAAATGGGGGAACCCTGCAAAAAATCCAGGTCAGTGAATCCCCCCAGGCCCCCTACCTGAAACATGTGCCGATCATGAATCCGATACTGGCGCCAGCTAAATGTATTGTCTACGAAAAAGATCATGCCTCCAGGGGCCAGATGCCGGGCGATGAATGCACGATAGGCGGCTGGCAGAGCAAGCAACTTCAAGCGCACATGATTTACTTCCTCAATAAGAAACCGATCATGCACCGGATCGTAATGGTTCACCGCCATTAAATCGGGGTTCTGTCGAAGAATGGGTTGAATCAACGCACTTCCATGACGTTGATAGGATTCTATATCATCGGCAGGGGTGTGATCCGCAAAGCTCAATAAAAAATAACCGGGCAAAAAGGGAACGCCCAACAATGCAGCCAGGTAGGCAACGCCCCCATTCGGCGCGCCAATGAGAATAGCCGGATAGCCTATGGCTCCCTCAATCAATTCATAATGGGCTACCACTTGCTTCGCCAACCCCTCAGTTGTAACGCGCCTGGCCAATGCGGGGTCCAAAGCCTGCTGACGAACCTTTCGGGCGATCAATTTTTTTACCACCGATTCAGGCATACGCGAGGCGACTCGCACCAATCGCCGTTCCGTTGGACTTCCCTGTTGTGGAACATGCCATGCATTTTTAAGTGCAGCCACCACAGCCCGTAACGTGGCCGCCGAGCTTGACTCAGGCGCTTCCCGAATGCGTGAATAGGGCATTTTAAACTCCCACAGGACAGTAAAGAGAAAAAGGCAACATGTTCGAAAAAATTATAACATAGTTTCAATCTCCTGAAAACGGTGTCACGGTGGTGATTACCCATGAGTTCATTGAAGCAACAGTTTCGTTGACTGTGGTTCGTCGTGCAACGCGCGAGGAGTTTGGCAGCGCCCTTTCTTCTTGAATTTGTTTTGAAAACCAACGATCTGGTTTATAATCCTAGCTTGATGTGTTCTGCACAGCGTCATCATGCTGTGCGCCTTGTCTCAATCCCCTTTTAACTCACGATTCACACCTATAGTGCATCATGGATTTAAAAGCTGTCCAGGAAAATTGGAATCGATTTGGGAAAACAGATCCCTTTTGGGCGGTTTTGGCCTGGCCCGGAATGGAAGAAGGGCGCTGGGAGGTGGACGCGTTCTTTGCCACTGGCCGGGAAGAGATCGCCGAGGTCATGGCTCTCATCGAACAATTACAGCTTCAGCCCGCCCCAATCAAGGCGTTGGATTTTGGTTGCGGGGTCGGGCGACTAACCCAGGCCCTGGCCGATTATTTCCAAGAAGTCCATGGGGTCGATATCAGCGAATCCATGCTGGCTTTGGCCCGAGAACTCAACCAACATGCCGACCGCTGCCATTATCATCTCAATCCCAGAGACGACCTTTCCCTCTTCCCCGACAACGAATTTGACTTTGTCTACTCGACCATCACGTTGCAACATATGCCGCCTCGTTATGCCCGAAGCTACCTCCGCGAATTGATGCGCGTGTGCAAACCTGGCGGCGTGCTCATTTTTCAAATCCCTTCCAGGCCCAAACACCCAGTTCAACGAGCGCTTCGCCCACTGAAGCCCACCCGTCTCTGGCGTTGGTACCAAAAACTGCGCTATGGCGATCAGCCTGTCATGAATATGTATGGAATTCCTAAAGAGAACGTGATGCATTTGATCGAACAACAAGGCTGCCATTTGGTGCATGTCGAGCCAGACCAACGCGCCGACCAGGCCTGGGAAAGCTACCGTTATGTTGTCGAGAAACCACTTACTTCTCCCAAACCCCGCTAACTCACCCCGCCCAAGAAAACGACCATGAAAGCCTCAAAAACAATCCGCTACTCTGTACTCATGCCTGTGTATAATGAAGCAGCGACTTTGCGCGCCATCATCAATCAAGTGCGATTGATGCACGACTTTGATCTGGAAATCCAGCCCATGTCGGGCAACCCTTCACGAGAGATTGTGCATCTCCATCAAGAAATCATTGCCGTCGATGACGGATCGAAGGACAATAGCCTCGAGATTTTACGCGAAGCGGAGGCAGAGGGGATTTTACGCGTCTTCGTGCATGAAAAAAATCAGGGCAAGGGAGCGGCGGTTCGTACAGCCATCCAGCACGCGACAGGAGAAATCCTCCTGATCCAAGATGCGGACCTGGAATACGATCCCAGAGACTACCCCCTGTTACTGCAACCCATCTTAGAAGGTCGCACCCAGGTGGTTTATGGCTCGCGCTTTCTGGGCGGTCCACGAAAAGCCATGCTCTTCCGTCATATGCTGGGCAATAAATTCCTCACCTTTCTCACCAACTTGCTCTACGACTCCATCCTGACAGATATGGAGACCTGCTATAAAGTGTTTCGCAAGGAGGTGCTGGAAGGTGTTCCGTTGCATGCTCGCCGGTTTGAGTTGGAGCCAGAAATTACGGCCAAAATATTGAAGCGCGGGTATCGCATCTACGAAGTACCCATCAGCTACACTGGCCGAGAATATGAGGAAGGCAAAAACATTACCTGGAAAGACGCGTTTCCCGCCATTTGGGCATTGATCAAATATCGTTTTGTTGACTAGCACTCAGACAACCATAGGTTGACGGTCGCGCCCCCAGCTGGGCGGGAGTCCACATCTGGTGCGAAACGCCTAAGGAGCTCGAGTTTACTTGGCCTATCGCCTCTTCAGGCTTACGGCCGAAGGTTGACCGACGTCGGCCTCTCAACACACGCTTGCCCCAGTGCCAGGAAGCCGCGCAATGAAAGTGCGGCTCTAACGCCTATCGTGAGTTGCATGGGAGCAAACGCTTCATGCAACCACTCTATGCCAGCATCTCCGTGAACGAGGTCGCCTTTTTCTTGCTGATCTGCCTGCTGATGGTGTTGGGCAGCCTGTTTTGGCTCGCACGCCGATATCGGCAGAGTGAGCAAACGCGTCATTCGCTGCAACTGGCCCTGGCGGACGCGCTCCATGAACAAACGCAAGTGGAAAGACTCCTCCATGCCGTTTGGTTGAGTGCCACTTCCTCGATTTTTCTTGTCGATGAGTGGGGACAATTAGTTTGGGCAAGCAAAAGCGCTCGCTCTCTCATGTCGGCCCCAGACGCCTCCCTGCCCGCGCCATTGCATCAGGTAATTGGCGTTCATGCGCTGGTTTCCATGTCTGAAAGGGTATTTCGAGATTTTCAAGAACATGGCCGCCAGTTTCATTTGGGGGATCAAGTCTTTTGGGTGCGGGCGATTCCGATTGAAGGGGAACCGCTGCTCGTAGCCCTCATTGTTGAAGATGTCACCGAGCTCCAGCGATTGGGTCGAGCGCGCCGGGATTTTGTCGCGAATATCTCTCATGATTTGCGCACGCCCATTGCCACGATTCAATTACTGGTGGAAACACTCCAGCTTGGCGCCATCGACAAGCCCAAAAAACGCCGTAAGTTGTTGAACAGCATCGCAGATCAGACGCTGACGCTTCATCAACTGGCGCAGGAGCTCATGGATTTGAGTATGATCGAGTCGGGGCGGCTCCCACTGCGTCTGGTGCCCACGCCTCTGGAAAGCATAATCGAACCTGCCATCACCCGCTTTGAAACGCAAATTGAGCACAAAGCTATTCGCATCCACCGAAAATTCGATGCCGATATCATGGTGCTGGCGGACCCCGAAAACATGCAACGGGTTCTGCAAAACCTGTTACATAACGCCATCAAATTTACGCCGCCCGGAGGAAACATCGAGATAGGTGCCCGGATGGATGCCGAGGAAGTGTTGATTAGCATTGCAGATTCTGGTCCGGGCATTCCTCATGAACATCTTGATCGCATTTTCGAACGTTTTTACAAAACCGATCCTTCGCGAGGTGACGGAGGATCGGGGCTAGGACTCGCCATTGCCCGCCATATTGTGGAGGGGCATGGCGGGCGCATTTGGGCAGAGAGTGAACCAGGGCGGGGGGCCACCTTTTATTTTACATTATTACGAGGCTAAGACGACATGGTGCGAGCGATGGCGAGACTGTCTCAATTTCGTCAAGGGGATTCTTAATGCTAGCAATGGCCGACTGAAGTCGCACGCCGGAGGGCTTCGCTCTGGAGGTAGACCTTACCCGTTGAATTTTCCAATCATCATGAGTCGGACAGTAGCAAAGGCGTCAGGTTGATGCCCGAGTTCTTTTGCCCACTAAACTGGC
>WFTO01000094.1 GCA_015485435.1 Anaerolineae bacterium
GAGTGGACCGACATCCCGGCCGATGCTCATCTGGTCATGATCATCACCCACCAACCGTTTGGCCAGAAGTACCTGGAAAAAGCGGGGCTGCCTGATGACAAACTGCCTTGGCTGTTTATCTTTGGCAACATCGGACCAAGTCAAGCGGAGATGGGAATCTATTATGACCCAGCCACGAACACAGTCTATGGCGTAACCAACATTCCCCCCACAGTGGATAAAGAAAATTTAAATTATTGGAGTGATTATAGTTTTATAAACGATGTATTGAGACCTTTGGCAGTTATGACCGCCTTGGGAGAGAACAAGGGCTTGAGTGTGGAGAAGGCTTGGGAAGAAGTTATGTGGGACCCAGGAAATGGTCATGGTCCAGGACCGGCTGCCTTGTTACTGGATGTGCGCAAGGTGGATGGATATTATGGTCTAATGATGACAAAGAATGAAGATGGCAAATTCATCGAGCCTATTCGAGCCGAGGGTATGCCGCGTGCGTTTGATTACTAAACTTTTTTGTAAGTCTTGTATACAACAACGCTTTTCGTTATACTGAAACAGTGGATGGCTTAAAAAAGCTATACCGCTGATTTTATGAAACGCATTGTCCTTTTTCTGGTTTTGGGGGTGTTGGTCTTGGTGGGGGTTGGGGGTTATCTGTGGCAGGCACGCCAAACAACCGTTTACTTTTTCCAAAATGACTTTTCGAGTCAAAAAAAGGCTTATCAGTTGGACAAACAAGCGCTTGCTCCCGTTTTTGTTCGGCTTGGTCTGGATATCGACCAGCCCCAGTTGGTTTTGCCGATCAGCCAGAGGGTGGTCAGGCCCAGGCAGATCCGAGTGGTGCTGCGGCCTTTAAGCCAACTGCCGTCTAGGGCAAAGACCATCGACCCGGTCTACCGCCAAGAGGGGCTTTATCGGGTGATTACCGAGGCCTACCAGCTGAAGCCGAAGCGACTGACCTTCACCGTCTATCAGGCCGAGCTGCCAGCCGCAAAGGCAGCATTAGAGCTGAATCAGGCGCTTGCCTTTTTCCGGCCTTTGTTTATCAGCCGATCTACGTTTCAGGCAGAGGCTTTGGGTAGCTGGTTGGAGCTTATCCGCTTTTTGCGCCAGGGGCTTGATCAAGGCCGGCCGGCCTTGGTGCCAGTAAGGTTTGGCTTTAGCTTTAAGCTTTTAAGCCACCTGCGCCCCAAGCCAGTCTATGCTGGTACCTGCAGCGGTAAGTACGCTTGCGACCCGGTTAAGTACGCCCTTAAGTGTGCGGATGGAACTATCTGTTTTTCGGAAGGAGGCATTTGTCTTTCAGACGGTTCCACCTGCGCCTCGCGCCCAGACGGGTGTGACACTTTAAGCCGAGATCAGTTTAGTTGTTCTGGCGCTACAGAAAACGCTTGTTACGCCTCGGCTGCTTGTGGTTCAAACTACTGCTCTCCGCCCGGCCAAAAAATCATGGCGACGATCCTGGGGTGGGCGATGCCTGTGATCGCGGTGGTTTGCGAACGATTTCCACCCGCCCATCTTCGATTTTAATCCAATCACCCGTTTGAATGAGATGGATGTCAATCTGGTCAACCATGGGGATGTCGGCGATGATGGCGCCAACCGCCGTAATGGCCTCGGATTCGGCATTGATCATGGCTTTGGGCGCGACCCCATTGCGGGCAAGTCGCAGGATGGTATAAGAACCAACGGTCGAGCCTTTGCCATGAGGAAAGACCAAGATTTTTCCCGCAATCGATATGCCTTTGAGCGGATGATGCTGGTCTAAAATTTCTCCGGTTTTGGGGTCCACCCCGCCCAGAAAACTGATGGGCTCATGGCTGACCAGCGCCTCGCCTTCAGCGCTGCCCGCCCGCACCACACGGCCTTGCAGGATACTTGGGTTTGATAATTGATGACGCTTCATGGTATACTTTTTCTACGAGAGGGAGGAGAGAATTTCGTCTTTTCAGGTTTTTTGCGTTCAAAGAAATCACATACGATATTTTCAATTCTAGTTATATACTGAAGTTGGTTAACTTTCGCAAACTGGGATACACCAGCACGTAGAAGGGCGTTGAATTCACCTTAACCCGTTGTCGCGAAATTTGTCAAAATTTGGAAGATGCGAGATAATATAAACGGTCATGGCATCAGCACGTATGATTTGGCGATGCTATTGGTGAAGGCGCAATAATCTGGCAGTTTGCTTGGGCCGTCCAGTTACTGGCGCTCATGCGCTTATAATCGAATCCACCCTCTCGCCCTTCGTTTTTTCCAATTGGTGCGATGTGCTGGCATCAACCTGGTCAGAGCATCGTGGCATTGCCAAACCCTGGCGCATCGAACTGCCTGATGTGTGAAGCGCTACATTATCGATTCGAACAATAGGATGATCCTGTGAGCATTGAGTCTTTGGGGAAGCTTCAGATCTCGCCCACTGAAGAGGCCCCCCATCTAGTTCTCCATTTGCATTGGCGCGCGATTGGCCATGCAGATGGTGGTGCGCGCTTCTTGTTTTGGGCGGAAAATGCCAACGCTCCTGTGCCCAAACGACAACGGGGGCGACGACCCGCGCACCCCAAACCACGACCGCATCCCTTTGCGCTCGCAGATCAATCGATCCTGGTTCGGCAACTCCGGCGGTTTGACCACACCCTGATCACTCAGGGCACCGAAACGTTTACGTTGCTACTGCCCTCAACGCGTACAGGGCCACTGCCCTCCCCAGCGCTGCCTCAAAGCTGGGATATCGATTTAAAATCACCGAGATTGGAACCATGGCAAATTGAGGGGACGAGAGTGTCTCTGGCCAACGCATTGGGCATCATGCGAGGCGCCATGTCGTGCGATTGTCCGAACCATCTCATCGTTGGTCGGGACCTGATCTTCTGGCAGCGAGCATTGATGCTTGCTCTGGAAATTCTAAGCCAACAACATTATGTGCCCACGCTTTTGCTTCAAGGTGATCTGGTCGAGGCTCGATGGCGGACGGTTTTCGAAGCCCCAGAAATCAAAGAGAAGCTCTATCAACTGGCCGAGGCGATGCCGCCTGTATGCCGGAGCGAACCGCGGCCCGATGGCGCCACCCCCTCATCTTTAGATTTATTGCGTTCATTTCTCTTTCAAACTGTGGACTATCTCGCACGAACATGGGGAGCGGATGCGCCGCATCATATCGCCTATCTTCATAATGGCAATGGTGTCGCTTTGTGGCTGAAGACATTGCTCCAGCCAGATGCGGTCATTGGCGCGCCAGACGATCGTCTGCGGCGATTGGTGTCGCAGGTGGAGGAATGGCAGCGGAATTTGCTGCCCGCAGGCGGCACGCAGTATGTGATTGCGTTGAAGCTGGAACCCCCTCCGCCTTCTCCGCCGGATGAAAAGATATGGCATGTGCCGCCGGGCGGATGGCGACTGAGTTATTATCTTCGCTCTCGCAATGATCCGAACGTGCTGGTGCCTGCCTCCCAGGTATGGCAGACCCAAGATGAGGTGTTGATCAGCCAGGGACTCCGTTTTGATTATCCGCAGGAGAAGTTGTTGCAGGGGTTGGGGACCGCCGCCAATATCTTTCCTCCCATTGAACGAAGCCTACGCTCAGCCGCTCCAACCGGCGTTTCATTAACAACATCGGAGGTCTATCACTTTTTGCGAGAGGCTGCGCCTCTTCTCAAACAAAGCGGTTTCAGCATCATCCTGCCATCCTGGTGGGATCAGGCCGGAGCCCATCTTGGCCTGAGATTGCACCTGCGTCCGATCACGCCCGAGCCGGTGGATGTCCTCGATGCGGACACATGGGTCGATAAACCGATCGATTATCAGTGGGAACTGGTTTTGGGCGACACGACGTTGACCCGTGAGGCCTTTGCCGAGCTGGTCAGCCTGCGTTCACCATTGGTGCAGCAAAATGGCCATTGGTTACGTCTGGATCCAGAGCAGATTGAAGCTGCTGAGCGGTTCTGGGAGCGCCATTCCTTCGAAGGCCAATTGAGCTTGTTGCATGGATTGCGCGTGGCGCTGGCCTTTGACAACCATACTCGGGTTTCAGGGTTGCCTGTTCACGAGGTTGTTTTGATGGGATGGCTCCCAACGTTGTTGAAACGGTTGACGGTGGGCGATGAAACCCTGCGCAACGCCCCTCAACCCCCGGGTTTGCAGGGCGCTTTGCGACCATATCAACGCTTTGGCGCCGCCTGGCTGGAAGAACACTACCATCGCGGGTTGGGCGCCATCCTCGCGGACGATATGGGGCTCGGCAAGTCGATTCAGGTCATCGCATTCCTGTTGAAAGAAAAAGCAGAGCAAGGGGGCTTGCCCAAGCCTTCTTTGTTGATTTGTCCCACCTCTTTGCTGGGCAATTGGCGCCGTGAGATACAGCGCTTTGCGCCATCATTACAGGTTTACATCCATTATGGGCCTGATCGTCTGCGCGAAGAGGAATTCTTGGCCGCCATTCAGGATCAGGATATTGTGCTTACCAGTTACGCCTTGGCGCGACGCGACGCCGATTTCCTGGTCAAACAACATTGGTTCGGCGTCATCCTGGATGAGGCGCAAATGATCAAGAATCCCGATGCTCAGATCACTCGCGTCGTCAACACCTTTCAGGCCCATTATCGTTTCGCATTGACGGGAACGCCCATCGAAAATCGACTTTCTGAACTCTGGTCACTTTTCAACTTCACCAACCGGGGCTATCTTGGCAGCCTTTCCAAGTTCCGTAAAGAATTTTCGCTGCCCGTTGAGAATTATCAGGATCCTGTGGCGTTGGCGCGTTTGCAGCGTATGGTACGACCATTTATTCTCCGCCGATTGAAGACCGATCCGAATGTGATTCAGGACCTGCCCGAACGATTGGAGATGGATGTTTATTGTACCCTCACCGAGGAACAAGCCGCGCTTTACCAAAAAGTGGTTGAAGAAAGCCTGCCTCGCATTGCCGACGCTCGCGGAGGCGCCCGTCGAATTCATGTATTTAACTTATTGACCAAGCTCAAACAAATCTTAAACCATCCCGTTCAATATCTCTATCATATTGGTCCAAATCAGATTCCCAAAGAGCCCCTGGCTGGTCGTAGCGGCAAGCTCGATCGTTTGACAGCGATGCTTGAAGAGTTGCTGGAAGTGGGGGATAAAGCATTGATCTTCACCCAATTTGCCGAGATGGGCTACTTGTTGGCCGATTACCTGCCCAGCGCATTGGATGCGCCCGTCCTCTATCTCCATGGTGGCGTGCCGGGCAGCAAACGCCAGGAAATGGTCAATCGTTTCCAAGAGGATCCCAACGCGCCGCCCATCTTTATTCTGACGCTCAAGGCTGGCGGGCTTGGCCTGAATTTAACCGCAGCTAATCATGTGTTCCATTATGATCGGTGGTGGAATCCCGCGGTGGAAACACAGGCAGCGGACCGTATCTTACGCATTGGCCAGACGAGAAATGTGCAAATTCATAAATTTATTACCGCCGGCACCCTGGAGGAGAATATTCAGGAGATGTTGGAACGGAAGCGACACTTGGCCGAATCGATCGTTAGCGCTGATGAAGCCTGGCTCGCATCACTCTCTGACGAAGAGCTTATCGAACTCGTGACTCTGCACAAGGAAAAATTGTTTTAGTGATGTCGCACTTTGCGAAAAGCCACTCTTCCAAAAGCCCATGGATGTCCCCATCATCTCAGGTTGAACCCTATGTCGCAATCATGGTCTGACGCCTGGCTTGACGCTTTGCTGGCCTTTTCACATCCCGGTCGCATGCGGCGCGGGCGCCGTTACGCGAATGACAAAGCCATCAAAGACCTCGAAATCAAACCGGGAGAAATCAAGGCCAAGGTCAAAGATGGACGCAAAACATACATGGTGGACATTCATTATCCGCCATTGGATGATAACACTTGGGAGGACATCATCAGCCATCTGGCTAGCCAGGCCCTCTTCAGCGCCAAATTGCTTCAGGGAGAAATTCCTTCCGAGGTCATGGAGGTCATTCAGCAGACGGGCGCTTCTTTGTTTCCAACGGCGGAGGCCCTGGAGGCTCAATGCACCTGCCCCGATTGGGAAACGCCGTGTAAGCATATTGCAGGCGTGTATTATTACCTGGCTGAGCGTTTCGAAAACGATCCTTTCCAACTCTTCTATTTTCGGGGACGGGCCAAAGATGAACTGTTAAACGCGCTGCGAGCGCATCGTT
Organism: Anaerolineae bacterium; assembly: GCA_015485435.1. GTDB lineage: Bacteria > Chloroflexota > Anaerolineae > J102 > J102 > M2005. The sequence goes on from WFTO01000094.1 coordinate 6,167, forward strand.
CTCCCTCTCAAAATTCAGACGCTGCTGAAATTGCGTTGCTTTTCAACGATCCTCCGCTCGAACAATCGCTGGATCACTACTGGAAAATCGGTCCAGCTATCCATACTATCTCCTTTCATCCCGCAAAACCTGAAATCCCTATGCCGCATTTCAAACGCTTGGGAAGACCAGCATTCACTGCGCTTGACCTTGTCGATCTTCTCAAACCTGTATACGACACGGTGACCGAAAAATCCCTAGCCTGGGTCCATCAAAAATCGGAAAAAGACCATGACTGAAAGCGCTATTAAAGCAATTCAAGATGAACTCTTTCGCCATTTCACGCGATTCGACCAAAACGCCCTGCGAGCATTGTTGAAGGTGGTGGGGCATCCCAATCCGGGGGAAGTGCGTCGGGATGAGGCCATTTTCTACCTCATCCAACAATTACAAAGCAAAACCACGCTGCGGGGATTGTGGGATAAACTTTCGCCCATCACGCAAAAAGCATTGAGTTTTACCGTACACACCACCGAAGGAACGTACCGCCCTGACCTTGTGAGGTTGCGCTTTGGCCAGGCGCCTCCGCCTCCACAACGCTATTGGAGCGGTTACATTCCCACCGAGTTGGACCTGTTTCTGGGAGAAGATCAAAAAATCCTTTCAGAGCTCTATCCGTTATTGCGGGTTGTGGCGCCCAAGCCCGAAAAATGGGAAATGCCGGTGCATCCCGAGCCCCCTCCTCGCTATGAATCCATTGGCTTTGAGCGCAGCCCTGGTCCAGAATCGGGATTGCAAGACCTGACAACCGTATTGGCCTTAGCTGGGCAGAAAAAGATATTTGTCAACGATCGCATGCTGCCCACGTTTGAAAGCATTCAGGTCATTTTAGACAATTTGGCGGACGGCGATTTTCTGAATGAAAATAGCGTCAAGGACCCTTACGACACTATCAAACCGGTTGGCCTGGTGCGCTTTGCCATTGGCAGCGGATTGGTGAAGCTGGGTGCTCGCAGCGGATACAACACCGTGCTCACGCCCTCTCCCATGGGATGGGAATGGATCATCCGTCCCAGCTCCGACTTGCTGCTCGATGCTCTGGACACATGGGCCAATAGTAATATGTATGATGAGATCGATCGGATCGAGCATTTGCGAAACGTCAACAAGCCCAGCGACATGCGCACGCCTCCAGCAGAACGGCGCGACAAGATTATCGAGACCCTCTCCTGGAGTCCTCACAACGCCTGGCTCAGCGTAGATGATTTCTTTACAGCGCTTAAGCTGTGGCAACATGATTTTGAAGTGGACCCCGCCTTGGATGCCATCGATGATATGAATGGACGCAAGATGAGCATTCAAGATCTGAAAGATCCCTGGCGGGCTGTACAGGGAGCTTACACCCTGGTTATCTTGTTTGAGATTCTCGGCAGCTTGGGAGCGTTGGATCTGGCTTATACCGAGCCCCAGCATGCGCCCCCCTTCCTCGAGGCGCCTACCGAAAGCTGGCAACGGCCTATTACCCCCTTTACTCGCTACGATGGGCTCACTTATTTCCGGATCAACGCGTTGGGCGCCTATCTGCTCGGCCATACCCGACGTTATTATCTGCCAAAATCTATAACCGAACGATTCTTTATCGTGGATGAAGACCTGGTTATTCAACCCACGCGCTCAACGATATTGCCTTATCAGCGTCAGATATTGCCTCTGCTAGGCGTGGAGACGGAGGATGGTCACTTTAAGTTGGATAAATCCAGCTGGCTTCAAGCGCAACAAGTGGAAAGCACCCTGAAAGAACGCAAAGAATTGCTTCTTGCCAGGCATGACGGTCCGCTTTCACCAACGGTTGAAGATTGGCTTGAACGGGTCGAGGCAGACAGCACGGCATTGCGGAAGGGCCGAACGATGATCACGATTCAGGTGCGACGACCTGAAGTGCGCAACGCCATCCTTGAGGATCCCGAACTTCGTCGTTATTGTCGTCTTCTGGATGACCGCACTTTGCTGATTCCCAGCTCGAGAGAACGCGCCTTTGTGCGTAAAGTGTTGCAGCTGGGCTATGGCATGGTGGGCGGCTCCAACGGAAAATAACCAACCCTTACGTCAATACACTCTCTCAACAAACCATTCATGTCATCATGTTAATTACCAACGGACGAGTCTTAACCTTCGGCGAACAACCTCGCCTCATTGAAAATGGCGCGGTTCTGATTCAGGACGAGCGCATTGTTGCAGTTGATTTTAGCCATGTTTTGGAAGAAAAATACCCGACGGAGGAGCGGTTAGATGCCCAGGGCATGTTGGTCATGCCGGGGCTCGTCGTGTCTCACACGCACTTTTATGGCACGTTCGCCCGCGGCATGTATATCCCTGGCCCTCCCATGAAGGACTTTCCTGAAATTTTGCAACGACTGTGGTGGCCGCTGGATCGCGCGTTGGATGAGGAGGGCGTCCGCTATTCGGCGTATGTGCCCATGCTCGACGCCATTCGCTATGGCGCCACCACGTTAATCGATCATCATGCCAGCAATCGTTTCATCGATGGGTCTTTGGATGTCATCGCCGATGTGGTTCAAGAGACTGGCCTGCGAGCTGTGCTGTGTTATGAGGTTTCTGACCGGGATGGCCTCGAAGTGGCATTGGCTGGGATCCGGGAGAATGTGCGATTTATCAAAAAGGCTCGTGACATGGCTAATCCTCGCATCGCCGCCACATTTGGACTTCACGCCGCCCTGACCCTGAGTGATGACACCCTGGATCGGTGTGTGGCGGAAGCTGAAGCCATCTCGCATCGAGGCTTTCATATCCATGCGGCTGAAGGCCCGGCGGACCGGGAGCATTCCCTCGCCACTTATGGGCTTCCCACCATCGAACGGCTGGCTCAAAGAGGCATTCTGGGGCCTCAGACCATCGTGGCCCATGCCATCGACATCGACGCCTGGGAGATGGCCACCCTGCGCGAAGCTGGCGTCTGGGTCAGTCATCAACCTCGATCCAACATGAATAATGGCGTGGGCGTGGCGGATATTCCCACCATGTTGCGCGGACACATGAAGGTCGTGCTGGGCAACGATGGTTTTTCCAATGATATGTTTGAAGAAATGCGGGTGGCCTATTTGTTGCATAAATCGGCCCGAAACGACCCACGCGTGCTTCCGGCGGATCAGTTGCTTGATATCGTCATGAACAACAACGCATCCCTGGCGCAGCAATTCTTTGGTCAGCCTTTTGGAACGTTGGAGCCGGGCGCGGTCGCGGATGTGATTCTGGTCGATTATGATCCGCCCACTCCCCTCAGTGTGGAGAATTTCCCCTGGCATATCATGTTTGGCTTTGATGGTCGCAAGGTTGATACGACAATCGTTGCAGGACGGATCCTCATGCGTCATGGCGCCATCCCGCATCTCGACGCTGAACGCATCTATGCTCGCAGCCGCGAGGTCGCGCAGCAGGTTTGGGAACGCTTTTGGGCGCAATCTGCTTGATGCGATTGTTTCATTCCGGATCAGGAAGCTCCTTTATCCCCGAACCGCGAGCGTTTTAAGACCTGCAAGATCTCCTGGCCGTATTCCTTGAATCGCCAGGGGCCCAAGACTTGGAGCGCGGCCAATGCCGCCAAAGAAGTGGGATTGGCCCGGGCGATGGTCATCAATTTACTGTTGGTCATGACCACGTCCGGGTCAACTTGTCGAGATTCTGCTTTGGCTGTGCGCCAACGGCGAAGCGCTTCGTATCTGGCGTATGTATCATCGTCCAGCCGTTGACCACTGTGACGGGTGGGGTAAACCGGAGGTTTTGAGTGCTGGCCGCGTCGGATGACGGCCAGCACTTTATGGGCAAGATGAGGAGGAAAACGCTTCGGAAAACCGGGCGTTTGCTGCAGCGCCTGCAGTGTACGTGGCTCTTCGCGCGCCAACGTGACTAATAGTTCATTGCGCATAATGCGATATGGTGGGACGTTGCGCTGACTGGCTCGTTGCTCTCGCCAATCAAACAACGCTTTGAGCACGGCCTGTTGTCTGGGGCTCAGATCGCGCGCGCCGGGCAAACGCCAAAAACCCATACTTTCACGTTCCCGCCAACGAATCGTCAACAATTCAGCAAAAACCTCTTGAGCTTCCTCCCAGCGTCCTGCCTTCCGCAGTTCCTGCTCCATTTCATCGCGCAGGGGCAGTAAGAAGTGGGTGTCTAAACGGGCGTAAGCCAGCTGTTCGGGCGATAAGGGGCGTTTTCCCCAATCAGTGCGTTGCATGCGTTTATCCAGGCGAATGCCAAAGCGTTCTTTCAAAATGGATGCAAGCCCTGGATGTGACCATCCCAGGATGCGAGCGGCCCACAACGTATCAAAGATTTTGCCAAACGTCCAACCAAAATCTTTGTGAAGGAGCAAGATGTCATTTTCAGCGGCATGCATGGTCACTTCGATATCCTCGCGCGCCACAAGTGCTCCTAATGGCTCAAGGGATCGCAACGCCAATGGGTCGATGATGACATCGCGTTCATCCGTGGAAATTTGGATGAGACAGATCTGGTAATGATATGCATGCATGCTGTTGGATTCTGTATCCAGCGCAAAACGCCGGGCGCGCGCCAGTGTTGAAACGAACTCGTCTAGCTGAGATGGCTCTGTGATGACCTGGGGTGAAGGCAATTGGATGGCGGTGGATGACATCATTCTCTCGTAGGAAAGAGGTTGAACGGACGCTGTATTACAGATTATGCCTCTGTCGTCCGCTGTTTGTCCATTTTTTCTGCCAAAGGTACAATGCATTTATGGCAGCTTCCGATTGGCAAGGTTTCAAGCTTTTGATCACGTATGACTTTTTGGCAGGTCGTGAAATGGCTTATCGGCGGTTCATGATTCATCAGTGGTTGCCTGCGATGCAGGCGTTAGGGTTAGAGCCTTTGGAGATTTTTCACACCATGTGGGGGGATTATCCTATCCGTCAGATATCGCTGTATGCACCCGACTTGCAAACCTTGTTGCAAGTTTTACGAAGTTCGGAGTGGGCGTTATGGTGGCAGCGCTTGGAACAATATGTGGAGCATTTGCAATATTGTATCGTGCGAGCCAGGCCCTGGTTTCAATATTGTTGATTACACCTCATGTTCTGCCTCGTGCTAAAATGGCCTGCATGGACGCGATCTTGCTTGATCTTGAAGCTTGTGTACGCCTTGTCGCCTCGTGGCGACAACAAGGCCTGAAAATCGTATTCACCAATGGCCATTTTGATTTATTGCATGTAGGCCACGTTCAGTATTTACAAAAGGCTCGCTCCCTGGGAGACCGCTTGGTCGTGGGCGTGAACAGCGACGCCAGCACCCGGCGCCGGAAGGGCGCCACACGACCGATCTTACCACAAGAGGAGCGGGCCTTCTTGTTGTCAGCATTGCAGGTCGTGGATGCGGTGTTGTTATGGGATGAGGATGATTTTTGTAAGGTGGTCGATGCTCTCAAACCAGATGTCTATGTGAAAGGGGCTGACTGGAATCAACGCCAGGGCCCCAAGCCTCCAGAGGCCGCGGTCGTGGAAGCCTATGGCGGTCAAGTGGTCTATGTCAGGTTGACGCCCGGTCGTTCGACGTCAGGCATCGTTCGAGACATTCTCAAACGACACGGCTGTGAACCGGAGGGAGGGGCATGAGCCCAGACTTGTCGACTGAGCGTTCTGCAGAGGAGGTTCATCCCTCTATTGCCCGCAATGCGGCGGTCTTGAGCCTGGCAAGTATCTTCAGTCGGGCATTGGGCATGGTCCGCGAGATCATCATTCCCCATTTTTATGGGGCTACCGGGCTTGTTTCAGCATACGCCCTGGCGGAATTCGTCGCCAAGATCCTTTATGACCTTTTGGTAGGCGGCATGTTGTCTGCTGCATTGGTTCCGGTGTTGAGTGATTATCGTCGACCTGAAAAACGGGCGGAATTTGCACAGGTGGCCAGTATCATCTTTACGGCCATCGCAATGTTGGCTGCCGCTGTAGTGCTCATTGTCGAAATTTTCGCACCCCAGATCGTCTATCTGATCGGCGGTGAGCTGTCCCCCGAGTATCAAGAGGTCGCCGTCCATTTGATGCGATTGACCGCGCCGGTGATCTGGGTGTTTAGTAGTTCGGGTGGGTTGGCCGCGATTTTGTTCGCTCGCGAGCGCTTTACGTTGGCAGCCGTGGGGGATGCGCTGTATAACCTGGGCGTTATCCTGGTCGTGCCTCTCTTTTACAAACAGCTCGGAATCGATGCATTGGCTGTGGGCATGTTGTTGGGAGGCTTCATTCAATTGGCGTTCCGCCTGCCCGATATTCGCGGCACGGGTCTACGGTTTAGTTTCAAGTTCAGACATCCGGCGTTGAAACGTGTTTGGGTGCTCTATTTGCCGATCTTGGTCGCAATTTTGGTGAATATTGTTCAGGGAGGCATTGATCGTCGTTTGGCCAGCGGCACCGGCGATAGCAGTCTTGCCTATATGCGCACAGCCACGACCCTCTATCAGCTCCCCCATGGGTTGGTCGCCGTGGCGATCTCGATGGCGTCGTTGCCTTCATTATCTCGCTGGGCCGC
>WFTO01000095.1 GCA_015485435.1 Anaerolineae bacterium
ACAATGGCTCGCGTCGCCAAGAGGCGACTTTCCAGAATCCGTCGTTTGCGAGAGGCTGTCCATCGCGCAGGCAATGGCCCCCCGCCAGCAATGCTCTCTCCAGCCAGATTGACAATGGCATCCATTTCTTCAACTACATGGGCCCAGCCCTGAACGCTGCGAGCATCCCATTTCACCACCGTCACATTGGAGGAGAGAGAGGCTCGATCTGGTGCGCGGGATAGGACCGTTATCTCATGCCCCTCCTCTAACAGAAGGTCCACAAGCGCCCGGCCGATCAGGCCAGAGCCACCAGCGATCAATATCCGCATCTTTGTTTTCATAACACATTCACCTATGCCTATTTTGAATGATGACAACGATTGCAAACGCGCAGGCTTTTCATCATTGGGTCGGTGCCAAATCGAAATACCGAGCGACACAACAGGAATTGATGAAAATTATATGCTTGATGCACGCATCACACAAGCACAATCGCGCCAGGACGTTTATCTCCTACGCGCATGGGTTCTTCGCTTCAAACAGCAAACCATGGACCTTGCTGGGAGCAAAAAAGACAAGTGGTTCAAGGTCTCTTTTTATGCCTGCTCCCCTCCATTTGTGCTATAATGCACACTACGTAGCTTTATTCCGCTTCGAAATCCCACATTGAGAGTGATATGCGTCTATGAACTACCTCATTACGGGCGGCGCAGGTTTTCTCGGCAGACATCTGGCCAATAAATTGGTGGCTTTAGGTCATAACGTTCGGGTTATCGATGATCTGAGCGCGGGAGAAAAGGACTCCCTGGATCATCGAGTGCTGTTCACCCGTGGCGATGTCCGAGATCAGCCCAAGCTTTGGACCCTGCTCCATGACATCGATGTTGTCTATCACCTCGCGGCGAAGGTGTCTCTGCCCCAATCCGTCCTCTATCCGCGAGAGTATAATGATGTCAATGTCGGTGGCACCGTCGCGGTCATGGAGGCGATGCGCGCCCTGGGAACGCCACGCATTGTACTGGCCTCTTCTGGCACCATCTATGGGGACCAGAAACGCCAACCGGTGGATGAGGACGTGCCACCGGATCTGCGAACCCCTTATGCTGTCAGCAAACTCGCATCAGAGCATTACATCTTCACATTGGGCCGCCATTATGGAATCCAAAGTGTGGCGTTACGAATCTTCAATGCCTTTGGACCTGGGCAGGCGTTGCCTCCCGCCTATCCCCCTGTCGTGCCGCAATTCCTCAATCGCATCTTGCAGGGTGGCTCTGTCGTGGTGTTTGGCTCGGGTCAACAAACAAGGGATTATGTGTATGTCGAGGATGTTGTGGATGCGCTCATTATCGCCGGCGAACGCGATGACATCGATGGGGAGGTCATCAACATCGGTTCAGGCGTCGAAACCAGCGTCAACGACCTGATCGCCTTGATCGAACAAGTCACGGCGCGGAAGGCGCACGTACTTTATAACGACGACCAATCAGGAGGCGTGCAACGCCTGGTTGCAGATATTGAAAAGGCGGAACGCCTGTTGGGGTACCGTCCCCGATGGACGCTCGAAGATGGCTTGACTGAAACCATTCACCAGGACCCTCGTTTTCGAACCCTGATGCCCAATCCCATCTCAATAACCACAAGGAGTTAATGTCTCATGCGGCTGATGACGTTCCGTTATCATGGTGATATCATGGCAGGCGTCCAGGAAGGGGATGCGGTCCTACCGTTGCCCTGGCCAGATGTAAAAGCGTTGATTGAATCAGGCCTGGAACAGGCAAGAGAAGCCGCAGCCGCAGCTCACCCTTTGCCCTTGAACGCGATCGAACCCATGGCGCCCATTCTAAAGCCGGGAAAGATCGTCGCAGTGGGTTTGAATTATTTGGACCACTGCTTGGAGCAAGGGAAAACGCCTCCAGAAACGCCCACCATTTTCACCAAGTTCTCCACCGCGGTCAATCATCCCGATGGAGAAATCCGCTGGGACCCAAACCTCACCTCACAGGTGGACTACGAGGCGGAGTTGGCGGTCGTTATCGGAAAACGAGCTTTTCGCGTGGCTGAACATGACGCCTATGCATACGTAGCCGGCTACACGTGTCTGAATGATGTCACAGCGCGAGACCTGCAATGGGCCGACAAGCAATGGGTCCGAGGGAAAAGTCTGGACACATTCGCGCCCATGGGGCCGGTGATGGTGACAGCCGACGAGCTGCCAGACCCGCATACCCTGGCCATTCGGTGTTGGGTGAATGGCGAATTGCGCCAGGAAAGCCATACGAACCAATTGATTCACACCGTGCCCAAGCTGATTGCGTTTTGCTCCCATGCTTTCACCCTCGAACCGGGAGACATTATCACCACAGGAACGCCAGGGGGCGTAGGCGTATTCCGAGACCCTCCCACCTTCCTGCAACCTGGTGATGAGGTGGTCGTAGAAATCGAAAAGATCGGTCGGTTGCGGAATGTTGTGGGACCATACGTTACCGATTCAGCGTAAACGGGTATCAGGCGCGCCAGCGCTCAGCTTCTGCAAGACGCCTGCATGATCTCGGCCCCAAAGACAAACCCGCCTCTAGACACCCTCGCCAGCATCGAAACCGAGGTGGGGCAGATCGCGCGCGGCGCTGGCCTGGGGCTTGGAGGCAATCTTCTTTATTATTTCCTCAACTTTCTTTTCACCATCCTGGTAGCAAGGCTGGTCGGCGCTGAGGCTTTCGGCCTCTACACCCTGGGAGTCACGGTGGTCACTTTGCTGTCGCGGTTTTCGGTCATGGGCCTTGACCGGGGAACAATCCGTTATGTCAGCATTAAACGCCAAGCCAGCGATGGCGGCGCCATCTGGCAGGTGATCTTCACCTCGATTTCCGTTGGATTGGGCGTCAGCCTTCTCGTTGCAGCAACATTGGCCTTCTTTCCGGAATTCTTTTTGCGATTGTTCCACTGGAACGACAAAACCTATCCGCTAAAGCTGTTCCCTGTTTTTGCGCTGGCGCTTCCAGCAATGGTCATGGTAAGCATTGGGGTGGCGGGCACCCAGGCCTTTCGCACGATGCGCTACCGGGCGCTCATCCCTAACACTATCATCCCTCTCACCAAACTCTTGGGCACCGTGGGCTTGTTCTTCGTTTTCGGGATGAGCGCACTCACGCCGACGGTCGCTTTTGCTGCGGCACAAATCTTGGGAAGCATCCTCGCCCTCTATTTTCTCTTTCGTCTGGCCAAAACCTATACACGGAGCATGAGCGCCGCCAAAGATCCTGGACTCGTTTCTGAATTACTGACCTATTCCTTCCCTCTCTTGTTATCCAGTGTACTGGTCTATCTCAATGGACGCACCGAGATCATGGTCCTTGGCATCTATCATCAGGCGGACGCTTCAGGGATATACAATGCAGCCATGCGATTTGCGACGCTGCCGTTGAT
>WFTO01000096.1 GCA_015485435.1 Anaerolineae bacterium
CCCAATGGCTGCGCGTACTTTCCAGAATGACTTGCGCTTGGGGAGGCACACTGGCCAGGTAAAAACGCGTTTCTCGGGTGACTTTGTCGCCGATTCGCCGCTCTGCCCGGACCAAACTGATACTTTTCAGGCCTTTCCACTCCTCCAACCTGAAAAACCATTCTGGAAATTGATGCGGATTAATACTCAGACACATGCGGATTTCTTCCCGCCCATGTCCTCGCTCATGCACCTCCACCTTGTCAGGGATGACGTCCAGATCACCCTGCTCAACATGCATGAAAAACCAGGCTGCTTGCTCATGAAGCCTGCCCTGATTCCCCTTCAAAGTCAGGATATAATCCCCTTCCTGGTCGATGATCTGCTCTGCAATCGCCGTTTGCGCTCCCATGGCATCAATGGTCACAATGCAGCCTTTCAGGGCCAGCACCTCCAGCAACGCCGGAATGGCCGTGATCTCATTCGACTTCTCTGACACTTTTCGCTGTCCCAACACCAGGTAATTCGCTTCCGCCCAGGCGCTGACCATCACGATAGCTCCCTTGCCTCCAGCCCGATCATAGGAATGACGCAGCGTCTTGCCATCAATGGCGATCAACCCCTCGATCACCCCGCTAATCGTCTGCGTCCACTCAGCAAAGGCCGATTGAAATGCCTCAGGATCCATTTTGCTGAACACCCTACCAAAGGTGTCGTGCGATGGAATCCCTGACTTCAAGTCCAAAAAGTCACTCAACCAGACCTCTTTGGCGTGCCCAAAGGCTTCTACTTCGGTCCATGCATCTGCGCCGCTCAACACCGCACAGATGGCAATCGTGATGATGTTGATCATGGATGCTGTTTCGTCCTGTCCACTCTTGGATCAGGAATATTAGAGAAAAAGTCCGCAATGGTTCGTGGCATGGCTTGTGTCATCAGTCGCAGTTCCTTCGATCTTTGTTTTCCTACAGTGTCTCATAGGCCAATCATTCTTGCAATCATCTAAACATAATTAGATGCGATAGCCCTGAATTGAAATAGTATAATCTGATGTAATAATCAGAAGAAAAGGCAAAGGGTAATCACATCTAGTAAGGAATTTTGCGATGACGTCATACACGTCGCCACGAAGTATCGTGGACTACTTCTCCGATATTCCTGCTCCGGGAATGGACAGGACGAAAAAACACTCCTTGATCAATATAATCGCTATGGACATCTACGCTGTGTTAAGAGGCATTATTGGCATATGCCAGCCACATTTTAGTGCCTGGCCAAACGAGAGTTCCCCAAGGAACCCAAACGGCGACGACGTTGGCGACCTCGGTTTCCGAGCCGAAATATGATAAATGGGCTCTGGTTGATCTTGTGGACAGGTATCCAATGGAAAGAATGTCCTGCATAATTTTGGCTCCACTGAAAAAAGCTTTGTCTCAGGCAAAGTCGCAAAGACGCCAAGAGAAAAACGCCTCGAAACCCTTCTGTTTTTCATTTCCGTGAACTCAGTGTTGAGCGTTTTTTCAGGAGAGCTAATTTTGAGTTCAGTATGAATATTTGAGGCATGGTTCAGTTGCAGTAAAACCAGCTTGACAAATCGATCTGACGCCGAGTCAGTTTTCCAGCACCTTGACAATTGAAAACAGGAAGATTTCTGTGATATTGGTTGTTGGCCTTTTTAATCAATATCAGGAGGAATCTTCCCCATGACATGGTATCAAAACTATCCCCATTCTGCCTATTGGCCCGAACCGATTGAACGTTTCTACCAGGCCACAGGTGGACAGCCATCTGGTGAGACTCTTGCGTGCGCCCAGAGCGCCCCATCTCAGCTTATCAGACATCCTGTTCATGACGGGCGTGATGAGCTCACTGCAGCGGCCCTGGGGCATCGTGACCTGGATGGCGGAGATGTTTGGCGTCTCCCGTCAAACGGTGTACGACCTGACGGAACGCGTGCGGCAACGGTTTTCACTCCCTCCCAGAGGGGCTCCGGTCATCCAGTCAGATGAGGGATACAGGCTCCAGCGGACGGTGCTCACCGCCGCCTTTCCCGGGAAAATGGCGATTCGGCCCATGCAGGAAGCCTTTGGCTTCAGTCGCAGCGTGGGCTGGATCAGCGAATTGCTCACCGAGGCGGGAGTGCGGGCAGGTCGCATCTTGGCCAAGGCGCCTCTTGCCTCATTGGGGCCGGTGCTCGTGGTGCGTGATGAGAATTTTTTCCAAAACGAGCCCATCTTGATGGTCATCGAGCCGGTGAGCGCCGTCATTCTGGGCATTTGGGCGCTGCCGGACCGGCAGGCGGAAACGTGGGCGTTGGCCCTGACGGAACTGACCGACCGAGGCTTGCAAATCGCCGGGGTGGTGGAGGACATGGCTCGCATGTATGACAAATCGCAGGATTTGGCCGACCTGGACCTGCCCAGCCAGAAAGATGTGTGGCACTTGCTGCGGGATGCC